>NZ_JBEPAA010000013.1:0-139216 GCF_040298365.1 Kitasatospora sp. NPDC001603 | reverse complement strand
CCGGGGGCGGCCCGGCGCGGCCGGGAACCGGCGCGCCGGGCCGCGGAGGTCAGCCCGTGAGCGCCTGTTCGAGGAGGTCCACGGCGCTCGCGAGGGTGCGGGGGCAGGCGGCTCCGGCCGGGGGCAGGGCGCGGGCCCAGCCGGGGCCGGCGGCCACCACCAGGGCCCGGGTGCGGGAGCCGCGCGAACCCCACATGCTGCCGCTCACCCGGCGCAGCAGCTCGGGGTCGGCGGTGTGCCGGTCCTGGGACCAGATCATCACGGCGCCCGGGCCGATCCGGTGGACGGCGTCGAGCAGGGCCCGGAAGGGGACGGCCGCCCCCAGCATCCGGAAGGGCAGGCCGCGCTCGGTGAGCGCCGCGGCCGTCGCCTCCAGCGGGAGGGTGTGCTGCTCGCCGGGCACCGCCGCGAGGACGACGGGTGGCACCGGCCGGGTCGGGCCGGTCTCCACGGCCACGCCGCGCAGGACGCTGGAGACGTGCCAGGAGAGCAGGTGCTCGACCTCGACGTACTGCTCGCCGTCGGCCGCCCACTTGCGGCCCGCGGCCCGCAGGGCGGGCATCATGACCTCCGTCCACGCCTCGACCACCCCCAGTGCGACGACCGCGTCGCGCAGGATCCCGGCGACCTCGGGTGCGTCCAGCCGGACCGCCGCCCGGGCCAGGCCGCGGCACTCGGGGCGTACCGTCCCGACCCGCAGGGCACGGCTGCCGCCCGGGTCGCGGCGGGCCGGGATGTCACCCGGCCGCTCCGTTCCGGGCGGCCGGCCGGCGGGCGGCGGTGCGTCGTGGAGCGCGGTGCGGCGCTCGGCCAGGGCGGCCCGGGCCGCCTCGCCCGGCGGCACTCCGCGGGCCGTGAGGCGGCACATGGCCTCCAGGACCGCGATGTCCTGCCGGCTCCAGCGGCGATGGTGCCCGGCCGCGCGGTCGGCCGGGCCGATGCCGTAGCGGCGTTCCCACGAGCGGACCGTGGTCGGCGACACGCCGAGGCGGCGGGCGACTCCGCCGGTGGGCAGCCCCGCGTCCTCGGGGGCGTCCGGTGGGCCCGCCCGGCCACCGCCCCACGGGCCGGCGCCGTGCTCGGCGGGCAGGGTCACCATCCCCCGATCCTCCCCACCGCGAAGCCGACGCAGCAGACCACCAGCACGGTGATCACCAGGAGGGGGATCCAGCCGGGCCAGGCCGTGTGCAGCTCGGTCGACTCCGGGGTGGAGATGCCCGCGCAGGTCGACGCCTCGCACTCGGGCGTCTCGGTGGGCGGGCTCGCGGGCACGGGGCGTTCGTGCGCGGGGGTGCGGTGGTCGAGAGTCATGATGTCCTCCCGCTGGTGGGACGGTGCGTGGGCCTGCGTCGGAGCGCTGCCGCCCCGGGCATCGGGTAGGTGCTCGCGGGCGCGTAGGGGCTCGCGTGGTCAACCGTATACGCGGCCGCGGGCGCCCGGTGGCGACGGCCACCGACGGTGGCCCGTCGTCAGAAGTGACGCTTCCATGCTCTCCCGCACGGCACGCCGCCGCCCGGCGCAGCGTTCCCGCACCGTTGCGCGCGGCCGGAGCCGGCGGGCCCGCCGGCGGGCGCGGGCGGATCCCTGCCGGCGCGGCGCCGCGGCCCGCTTCCGGCGATCGCGGGCCGCTCCCGGCCGGTGGCCGGCCCGGGCGGCCGGTGCCGGGGGACGGCTGGGCCGGCACTCCCCCCGGGCGTGCTCCGCCCCGGTCCGGCAGTGCGAACGCGGCCCGGAGCCGGGTCAGACCGTCGCGGATCCGGGTCTTGACGGTGCCGAGCGGCACCTCCAGCCGGTGCGCGATCTCGCGCTGCGAGTACCCGCCGAAGTAGGCCAGCACCACCGCCTCGCGCTGGACGCCGCTCAGACCCGCGAGTGCCGACCGGACCCGCAGCCGGTCCAGCGAGCGGACGGCCTGTTCGTCCGGCGGGTCGGCCTCCGTGACGTCCCGGCGGGCGAGGCTCCGGTCGCGCTCGGTGGCCGCCCGGGCGGCGCGGGCGCGGTCCACGGCCCGGTGGTGCGCGATGGTCAGCACCCACGTCAGCACCGAGCCGCGCTCGGGCCGGTAGGCCGCGGCCGTGCGCCACACTTCGAACAGGACCTCCTGGGCGACCTCCTCGGCGTGGGCCGGATCGCGCAGCGTCCGCAGCGCGGTTCCGTACACCGGCCCGGCGACCGCGCGGTACAGCTGCTCGAACGCCGCCTCGTCGCCGCGCGCCGAGCGGGCCAGGAGCCGGGGCAGGTCGTCGCCGGCCGGCGCCGCCCGCTGGAGGGGGACGCCGACACAGGTCCGCGTAGGTGGGGTCACGTCCCCACGCTGCAGCGATTCCGCTCCCTAGCCCAGTCGAATCGTTTGTGCAGCGTTTTGCGTTCGCGCCGCCGACCGTGCCCGAGAGGACACCGGAGCGGCAGCGCGCCATGTTTGCGCGGACATGTCAGCACCCGCCCGCCGGGTCGGCCGAAACCCGGCCCACCTGCCCGTCGCTTGACACCCAGGCCGTCTGACGGTCCATCAGGCACTTCCCACTCCCCCACCGGCCCGAAGCCCCACCGCACCCCCGCCCAACCGCCGATGGTCCGAACCGGGCGGTGCGGACCATCGGCGACAGGCTCGATCCCGCCGTCGCCACCGTCCACCCGGACTCCGCCACCACCGCTCACGGGGCCCCGCGGGCACCACCACCGCACACGTCCGCCCCGGTACCGGGTCCGGTACCGGGGCGGAGGTCGTGCCGGGGCAGGTGCGGCGGAGGCCGGGTGCTCACGGGTCGGCAGACCGGCCCGGGGCCCTTCGGGGCGGTCCGGCGAGCGGGATCACCTCGGCGGCGGCTGGCGCCGCGGGTCGGACTCCCGTGCCCCCGACAGGTCGACGGGCGGCGGCTCGCGGTCCTTGCGGCGCTGCCCCAGGACGAAGGCGAGCATGAGGGCGATGACCAGGAGGACGCCCACGGCGATCAGCCAGAGGTGTGCGCCCGCCCCGTCCGCGGCGAGTGGCGTGGTCCGGGTGAGATCGATGACTGCCATGCGCCGCGCCTTTCCGCTGCGGACCCGCGCAAACGGTACGCGTCCGAGTACCGACGGGGCCGGGCGTCCGACCCTGGGGCGCGACACCCGCACCACACGCCCGGCGCCCGGGCTCCCGCCCGGCGCGGCCCTCAGCCGGCGATGGCGGCCGCCAGCCAGTCGCGGTAGTGGGTGGGCGCGAGGCGGGCGTCGGGGCCGGGAGTGAGGACGTCGCCGCGGACGGCGGCGAACAGGCCCGCCTGGTCGTCGGTGACGACGGGGCGCCCGTCGCCCTTGGCGGCCAGGGTGATCCGGCCGAGCTCGTCCAGCGTGAACCGGTCGGGGCCCGCGATGTCGAGGGTGCCGGTCAGCGGGGCCGCCGTGGCCACCTCCGCGAGGACGTCGACCACGTCGTCGGCGGCGATGGGCTGGAGGGGGGTCGCGGGCAGCCGGACGGCGCTGTCGTCCGAGGTCCACGACATGGTGGGCTCCACGAACTCGAAGAACTGCGTGGCGCGGACGATCGAGTAGGGGGTGGGGCCGCCGCGCAGCAGGTCCTCCTGGAGGGTCTTCGCCCGGTAGTAGTCGAGCTGGGGCACCTGGTCCACGCCGACGATCGACAGGGCGACCTGGTGGCGCACGCCCGCCTTGTCGCCGGCGTCGAGCAGATTGCCGACGGTGGTGCGGAAGAAGTCGAGGGACTGCTCGTCGAAGGTCGGGGAGTTGGTCACGTTGACGACCGTGTGAGCGCCGGCGACCGCCTGGTCGAGACCCTCGCCGGTGAGCAGGTCGAGGCCGGACGACCGGGACACCGCCGTCACGTGGTGGCCCTGCCGCTCAAGCACGTCGGCGAGCCGGGAGCCGATCAGGCCGGTGCCGATGACGGTGATCTTCATGGTGTGCCTTCCTTCGTGACGGGGGCTTCCCCTGGGGGCAAACCCGGATATCAGATGTCCGGGATAATACTCGGATAGTCTATGTCCGAGTCAATGTGGAGGCGACATGAAGCTGTCCGGCGGCGTCGAATGGGCGCTGCACTGCTGTGTGGTCCTGACCGCCGCCGGGGAGCCGGTACCGGCGGCCCGGCTGGCCGAGCTGCACGAGGTGTCGCCCAGCTACCTGGCCAAGCAGTTGCAGGCCCTCTCGCGGGCGGGTCTGGTGCGCTCGGTCCAGGGCAAGACCGGCGGCTACGTGATCACCAGGGCGGCCCACGAGATCACGCTGCTGGACGTCGTCCAGGCCGTCGACGGTGCCACCCCGGCGTTCGTGTGCACCGAGATACGCCGACGCGGGCCGTTCGCGACACCAGCTGAGCAGTGCACCGAGCCGTGCCCCATCGCCCGCGCGATGGGGGCCGCGGACGCCGCCTGGCGGGCCTCGCTGGCCGGGGTCACGATCGCCGACCTGGCCGCCACGGTGGAGGCCGACAACGGGCCGGACGCCCTCCCCGGGATCGGGGCCTGGCTGACCTCGGGCGCCGACCCGCGCGGACCGGCCGCACCGTAGGTCCGCGCCCTCTCCGGCCGCCGCACCCGGCGGACCGCGCCGCGTACGCTCGGCGCTGTGCCACGCCACCCGAGAAAGCCCCGCCGACTGGTCGCCGACGGCCGGACGTACCTGTGGTCGCTCCGCCACAGCCACCCCGAACCGGTCGGCGAGGCCTTCAGCGGCTGCCGCGAGACCCTCACCCTGCACCCGCAGCCGGCCGGCTCCGGCGGGACGCTGCGCATCGTCTTCGCCGGCGGACCCGACCGGTACGTCCCCGGCGGGTTCCCCCTGGGCTCCGGGGACGTCGGGTTCGTCCGGGGTGGCTCACTGAACCTGCACGAACCGGGCGCCGTCCGGGCCCTGCTGGACGCGGCCGCGGCCCACGGATGGCAGCCGGGAGACCGGCGAGCGGTGGAGTTCGACGGCTGGTCGCTGCTGGAGGAGGCAGCCGCCGCCCGCACCGGGGAGCTCGGCCGGCCTTCGTGAGAGCCGACATGTAGGGGATCGGCGGCAGCCACCCGTCGGGCGCGCCCACGAAGCCGAGGGACGCCGGCCTCCGTGCGGACGCGGAGCTGGTCGTCGAAGGTCGGGGCATCGTCCTGGCACCAGGCGCAGCCGCGTGCCGCGAGACGGCCGAGGACCGTCTCGTACGTCACGGGGCCGGCGGCCTCGGGCTCACCGATGGCCAGGCGCGAGGGAAGGTCGACCCGGAGCCGGACGGCTCAGGGCCGGTCGCCGAGTCGTAGGTGGGTGGTGAGGTGGCGGCGGCCGCCGGTCAGGGCCTCGGCGACGACCGCGAGGGCGGTCAGCGCGGCGAGCGCAGCGGCCGGGAGGAGCAGGGGCGCCGCCGTGGGGCGCAGCCCGGTCGGCACCGGGGCGCCGACCAGGGTGGACAGGTCGACGGCCGGTCCGAGCACGGCGACGGCGGTAAGCGCGGCCAGGGCGCCGCCGGCCGCGGCCAGCAGGGTCTGCGGCAGCGTCTCGGCGAGGACGAGCGCGAGGCCCTGCCGGGAGCGCAGGCCCATGGTGCGCAGCCGGGCCAGCAGGGCGGCCCGGTCGGGGGCGGCGCGCAGCAGTGTGAGCAGGACGGCGAGCAGGGTGAAGGCGCCCGCGGCGGCCTGGGCCTGGCCGAACAGGCGGCCCGCCGCGTGCTGGAGGGGGTCCTGGGCGAGGTCGGCGGCGACGGCGGCGCTGGTCCGGGTGACGTAGCCGCTGCGCAGCGCGTCGGGGTCGTTGCCGACCACGGCGGTGGCGGCGGTCGGCCCGGGCGGCGGCGGGGCGCCGGGGTCGGCGAGGGAGGAGGCCGGCAGCGCGCGGACCAGGCCGGCCAGGGCCGGCTCGTCGATCCGGCCGAGCGCGAACCAGTCGGTGATGCGGGCGAGTTCCGGCAGCACGGCGCTCGCGGCGGGGGTGGGCAGGACGATGAAGGGGCGGGTGGCGCCGGGCAGGGCGGGGGTCGCGTCGACCGTGCCGGCGTGGGCTGTGAGGACTTCGCCGCCGCTGGGCAGTCGCAGCCGGTGGCCGCCGGGGCCGAGGTGGCGGGCGAGGTCGGCGCTGAACAGAGCGGGGACGGTCGGCGCCCCCGGAGCCGCCGCGGCCGGCGCGTCGAGCGCCGCCGGGTCGAAGGTGCCCGCCCCGACAGCGCTGGCGATCCGCGCGTAGGCCCGGGGTTCGGCGACCACCAGGGTGACCTGGGTGGCCTCCGGGTCGACACCCGCGCGCACGCCCGGCACCGCCTCCAGCAGGAACGCCTCGCTCTCCAGCCGCACGGCGGTGGCGACCGTGACTCCCGGCAGCGCTGCGGCGGCCGCGGCAAACCCGGGCGGCAGGGTCATCCCGGCCGGCGCCGCCACCGAGGCGTCCGCCCCGACCACGAGCTTCGCGGCCTGCTCCCGGGCGAGCCCGACGCCCGCCAGCACGCTCGCGCCGAAGCCGGCGGTGGTGACCGCGAGCACGAGGGCCAGGAGTGGCAGGACGGAGGGCCGCGACCGCCGGCCGCCCCGGCCACCGGAGCCCCGGGCGGCGCGGGCCAGGCCCAGGAACGCCACCGTGCCGGAGGACCGGGCGGCCGCCCGGGCCAGGCCGCCCGCGAGGACGGGCAGCAGGCGTGCCAGCAGTAGCGCCGCGGTGAGGGCGATCAGCAGCGGGGCCGCCACCAACAGCAGGTCGGGGCCCGCGTCCGGTGGGGCGACGCCACGGCGCCGGACACCCGACACCGCCGCCACCGTCAGGGCGAGGACGAGGAGTTCGGCGATCAGCCGGCCCCGGCGCGCGGCCCTGCCGGAGCCGTCGGCTGGCGGCAGGGCGGCCCGGACCGGAACGGCGAGCAGGGCGACGGCGGTGGTGACCAGCGCGGCGGCCACCGCCGCCGCCCAGCGCGGCGTGGGCCACAGCCAGAGCGCCGACGCGGTGGCCGCGACGGCCGCCGGCAGGACGGTGACCGCGCCCTCCCCGCAGAGCCGCAGCAGGAGCCCGGTACCGGACCCGCCCCGGGCCCTCAGCAGCCGCAGTTCCGCGCCGCGCCGGTCGGTGGTGAGCGCGGTGGCCAGGGCCAGCACCACCCCCGCGACCCCCGCCACGGCGGCCGGCCCGATCAGGGCCGTCGGCGCGACCGCGGCCTGCCGCGCCACCGCCCGGTCGAGGTGGCCGGGCAGCCGGGACGTCGTCGACAGGTCGGAGCGGCCGGTGGCGGCGAGCAGTGCGGTGGCCGTCGGCCCGGTGAGGAACGCGGCGACATCGTGCCTGACCCCCTCCAGCCGGTCGGCCCGCAGCACGCCGGTGTCCACCGGGAGCCGCCAGAAGTCACGCGTGTTGCGCCCCCAGCGCCCGAGGGCGCCCAGGTCGTCGCCCCCGATCACCGCGGCGGTGTGCCAGCTCCGGATGTTGGGGTCGCTGAGCGAGCGTTCCAGACAGGCCCGGCCCGTGCACGGCAGGTCGGCCCAGTACGGCTCGGCCGGGTCGGTGACGGTGTAGAGGCCGGTCACCCGCACCCGCTGCGGGGGCACCGAGTCGTCGTCGAGGACCGCACCGAGCCGGATCCCGATCGTCTCCGCCGCACTGCGGGCCACCGCGATCGGGATCGGCTCGCCCTTGCTCCCGCCGGACGGCCAGGCGCCGGCGACCAGGGTGGTGTGCTCGGTGAAGCCGTGGAGGTAGCGCAGGTGCAGGGTCGGCGGGGAGTGCCCGTCCGGGCGGTCCAGGCCGGGGGTGGTCAGCGCGTGGCGCAGCAGGGCCTCGGCGCCGAACACCGGTCCCGACGGCGCCACCGGGAGGCCGGCCCCGGCCCGGGCGACCAGCTGGGCCGCCACCGCCTCCAGCTCCGCCTCCGTGCCGCCGCCCTCCGGGGAGCGAGCGGTGCTGAGCAGGCTCGTCTCCAGCGGGCCCCGGTCGTGCAGGAAGTCCCGCAGCGCCGCGTCCGCGCCGCGGTCCAGCACTCTCGGGATCGCCGCCGCCAGGAACACCAGCACGAAGGCCAGTCCGGCGGTGAGCAGCGCCGCCCAGGGGCCGGTGCGCAGCCTCGTCCGCACCCACCGGGCCGGCCGGTGGGCACCGGCGGTCACCGGGCGGGCGGGACGGGCCGGGCTCGCCGGCCGGGTGGGGTCGGAGCTGGTCACGGGAACCTCCGTCGGGGCAGGACGGCGGTCACCGACGGTCCGTCACGCAGTAGCGGCCGATGGTGCCAGAACAGCGCCCGGGACCGGAAGGTTCCCGGGCGAAGCATGGACCGAAGAGGCACCTCCGGCACGGCCGAACGGGCACTCCGGCCGGCCGCCCCGGAGGAGAGACGCGCCCGGTTCAGCGGATCCGGTCGTAGACGAGGGCCAGCGTGCCGTGCTCCCCCGCGGTCTGGCTGACGAGCGCCCACTCAGCGGCGGGCAGGCCGTCGTCGAACAGGCGCGGTCCGTCGCCGAGGAAGACCGGGAAGACGGTGAGCGCCAGCCGGTCGACCTCGTCGGCCGCCAGCAGTGCCTTGATGACGCTCGCGCTGGAGAGCACCAGGATGTCGCCGCCCCCGGCGGCCCTGAGGCCGGCGACCACCTCGGCGGTCGGCCGGTCGACGACCGTCGTCCGCTCCCACGGCGCCCCGCCGGGGGCGGACTCGCCGAGGGTGCCGGAGAGGACCACCTTGTCGGCGTCGACGAGCCACTTCGCGAAGCCCTCGTCGCGCGGGTCGACGCCCGGCATGCCGATGACGGTGGGCCAGAAGCCGAGGAAGCCCTCGGCGTTGACCCGCCCGAGCAGGGCGGTCGTCGCGGGCTCCCAGAGGCCGGTCAGGTGGTCGCGGGCGACGTCGGTGTGGGCGTAGGGCATCACCCAGCTCATGTCCCGGGGGTCGCGCCGGGCGTAGCGGCCGTCGAGGGAGAGGCTCATGTTGGTGACGACCCGGCGGCTTGCGGTCTGCTCGGTCATTCCGTACTCCTCGTGTCGTTGTGGTCAGTGGTCAGTGGCTGTCGTCGGTGGCTGTCGCCGTCGCCGGTCGTCGTCGGCGGCCGTGAGGGCCGCCGCGAGCTTGTCGAGGCTCTGGCCGAAGCCGGTCTCGATCCCGGCGACGAAGTCCGCCGAGTCGACGGTGCTGTCGGTGATCCGCCAGTGGACGTCGAGCTCGGTGCCCGTACCGGTGCCCGGGCCCGTGCCGGTCGGCCGGAGGCCGAGCTCGACGTGGGCGGTGAAGGCGGTGCCGCCGCCGGGGAGCAGCGGGGACAGCCGGTAGGCGAGGCGCTCGCCCGGGCGGACGTCCTCGACGACTCCCTCCGCTCGGCCGGCGACCGGGTCGGTGCCGTCGGTGTCCTCGATGTCGCGGTACTCCTGGACGATCCGGCCGCCCGGCCGGGCCTCGAAGACGAGCTCGGAGACCCGGAGGTCGTCGGGCGTCCACCAGCGGGCGAGGAGGGTGGCTTCGACCAGGTGGCGCCAGACCAGGTCCGGGTGCCCCGGCAGCTCGCGGTGGAACCGGAACGAGCGGCCGTCGGCCCACCCTGCCTCTCCCGCCGCGCGCCGCTCCGCGTGGACGCCGAGCCCGTAGCGCTCGTGGGTCTCGCCCGGGCCGCCGGGCCGCTCCGCGCTGTCGGCGAGCCGGGCGAGCTCGGCCGCCAGCTCCCGCAGGGGGGCGGAACGGAGCGCGTAGACGCGCCGCTGGCCGATGCGCTCGGAGGTGACGACACCGGCACGCTCAAGGGCTTGCAGGTGCTTGGTCGTCTGCGGCTGGCGCGCCTCGGCGAGCCGGGCGAGCACCCCGACTGGGCGGGGCCGCTCGGCCAGCAGGCTCACGAGGCGCCAGCGCGCCGGATCGGCCAGTGCGGCGAGGAGTGCGTCCATGAGGAGAAGTATTCGTCACAAAGAATATTCGTGTCAAGGAATATCTCCGGACGCACCCCCGCGACGGCCGGCCGCATGTCGGAGCCGGGAGCGGGCACGCTCCAGGTCCTACGGTCGGGCGAGGACCGGACACCACGGGCAGGCGCCGAGGCGCCGCCGGGAACGGAGTGTGACCCCATGGACATCCCCCCGAACGCCGCCGAGACCCGCCAGGACCGCTACGACCGCGGCCTGGAGACGCTCACCCGGATCGACGGCGAGGCCGGCCGGCGGGTGGTCGACGCGCTGGCCGACATCAGCCCCGAACTCGCCCACCAGATCGTGGCCTGGGGGTTCGGCGAGATCTACCGGCGCCCCGGGCTGGCGCCGCGCGACCGGCAGTTGGTGACCCTGGGGATGCTCACCGCGCTCGGCGGCTGCGAGTCCCAGCTCGACGTCCACGTCAACGCCTCCCTCAACGTCGGCCTCACCCCCGAGGAGATCGTCGAGGCCCTGCTGCACTCCGCCGGCTACTGCGGCTTCCCCAGGGCCCTCAACGCCACCTTCGTCGCCAAGAAGGTCTTCGCCGAACGCGGCCTCCTGCCGGTCACTGGCGACTGACGCCGGACCGCGGCGGGCGGCGGACCGGCCCCGGCGCGGGAGCCGCCGACCCGCCGGGCCCGCACCGCCGACAGCCTGCGCCACCATGAGCAGAGCGCGAGGGCCGGGAACACCACCCGCACCCGGCCGTGCGTTCGTCCGGGGCGGGTGGCACGGTCGCCGACGGTGCCCGGACTCCCCGGTGCCGGCCGGGGTCTCCGGGAAGGCGGCGACACGCGGCGCCCGTCGAACGCGTCCCCGGCCGCGCCGGAGGAAGGATGGGAGCTTCGGGCCGCCCCAGGTGCGCGGCCCGCGGCCGAGCCGCCCCCGGACGCCCCCCGGACGAGAGGAAGCCCATGCAGATCGCCGTCACCACCCCGACCGGCAACGTCGGCCGCCACGTCGTCGCCACGCTGATCCGGGCCGGCGTCCGGCCGCGCGTCCTGCTGCGCGAACCCGGCCGACTGGCTCCCGAGGTCAGGGGCGAGGTGGACGCCGTGCGGGTCGACCAGTTCGACCCCGAGGCGGTGGCGGCCGCCACCGAGGGCGTCGACGCGCTGTACTGGGTGGACCCGACCACCGGCGGCGAGGACCCGCTCGCCGACTACGCCCGCGCCACCGCCGCCGTGGTCCGTGCCGTCACCGGCAACCGGATCGGCCGGGTGGTCTTCCAGAGCAGTGTCGGCGCCGAGAAGCGACACGGCGCCGGCGAGATCGACGGCCTGGCGGGGACCGAGACCGCCCTGGACGACCTCGGGGTCGACGTCACCCATCTGAGGTGCGGCTACTTCTTCACCAATCTCGAACTCCAGCTCGACACCCTCCGGGCGGGCACGCTCCAGGTGGTCCTCCCCCTCGATCAGCCCATGGCCTGGGTGGCACCGCGCGACATCGCCGAGGTGGCCGCGACGCGGCTGCTCTCCCCCGCCTGGTCCGGGCGGTGCGTGCGGGCGGTGCACGGACCGGCGGACCTGACCTGGCGGCAGGTGGCCGGAATCCTCACCGCCGCGACCGGCCGGCGGATCGGCGTCGAGCGGATCACCGACGACGCCATGCGCGCCGGGCTCCGGCGGAGCGGGATGACCGAGGGGCTGGTGGAGGCCGTGCTCGGCATGTCGACCGGCCTCCGTGCGAACTTCACGCCCGAACAGCGCCGCAGCGTCCGGACCACCACGCCGACCACGCTCGCCGCCTGGGCCTACGACCACCTCCGGCACCGGCTCGCCGACGGCTCCTGAGCGCGGCCCGCGCGGGGAGCGGGCGGAGGAACGGCGGGCCGCTCCGGAGCCGGCGCGTCACCCGGCGAGGAGCTCCCCGACGAGCCGGCGGGCGTACCCGGCGTCGAGGCCGGCCGGGCGGAAGAGGATGCGGTACATCATCGGGGCCACCACGCGGTCCATCACCGTCTCGACCCCGGGGGCGGGCTCCCCGCGGTCGCCCGCCCGGGCCAGCACGACGTCGACCTGTTCGGCCGCGTAGGCCGAGCACTGGCCGGCGTTGCTGCCGTCCGGGTCGCCGAGCAGGGCGTCGCGGATGTAGGCACGCCCCGACGGGGACGCCATCTCGTCGAGGAACTGCTCGGCCCAGGCCGTCAGGTCGGACCGCAGGTCGCCGTGGTCCGCCGGCTCCGCGTCGGGCCGCAGCCGCTCCACCGCGACGTCCGACAGCAGCTCCTGCAGATCGCCCCAACGGCGGTAGACCGTCGACGGGGTGACGCCCGCCCGCTGGGCGACCAGCGGAACCGTCAGCCCGTCGCGGCCCACCTCGGCGAGGAGTTCACGCACAGCGGTGTGCACCGACGCCTGGACCCGGGCGCTGCGACCGCCGGGGCGCACCATCTGCTTGCGACTCATGGGATCAGCTTAAAGCACAGTCCTTGCGTTTAGGGGGCGCCCACCCCGGTACCGACCGGCGCCGGCACGGGGGCCGGCCGTGACTGCTCGTAGGCGTGGCCGACCCGCAGGAGGAGGCGCTCCCCGAGGGGCCGGCCGAGCAGCTGCATCCCGATCGGCAGGCCCGCCGCGTCGTGGCCGACCGGGACGGTCAGCGCCGGCACCCCGGTGATGTTGGCGGGGGCACTGAGGCGCACCAGGGCGTCGGCGACGCCCTCGGACGTGCCGTCCGACCAGGTCAACGTCGTCTGGCCGGCCCGCACCGCGGTCGTCGGGACCGTCGGGGCGGCGATCACGTCGACCCCGGCCAGCACGCGGGCCCACTCCTCCCGCATCAGGGTCCGGGAGCGCTGCGCCCGCAGGTAGTCCCCGGCGGTCATCAGCTCGCCGGCCTCCAGGAGGATCCGGACGTCCGCCTGGTACAGCTCGGGCACCGTCCGCAGGGTGCGCTCGTGGTACGCGCTGGCCTCCGGTGCCACCAGCCCCCAGAGGGTCGCCCGGATGTAGCGGGCCATCGGGATCCCGACGTCGACGAGCTCCGCGCCGAGGTCCGCCAGGTGCCCGACGGCGCGCCGGACGGCGGTCTCGACCTCCGGGTCGAGGTGGTCGAAGTAGTAGTCGCGCGGCACGCCGACCAGCAGCCCCGTCAGGTCGGTGCCCGGGCCGGGCCGGTGGTCCACGGCGGCGGCGGCCAGCGAGGCGGGGTCGCGCGGGTCGTGACCGGCCAGCGCCGTCAGGACGACGGCCGCGTCCTCGACGGTGCGGGTGATCGGACCGACGTGGTCCAGCGACCAGGACAGCGAGGTGACGCCGTGCCGGGGGACGAGGCCGTAGGTCGGCTTGAGGCCGACGACCCCGTTGAGCGCGGCCGGCACCCGGATCGAGCCGCCGGTGTCGGTGCCCAGCGCGAAGGCCGCCGCCCCCGAGGCGACGGCGACCGCGGAGCCGCCGCTGGACCCGCCGGCGACCCGGCCGTGGTCCCGGGCGTTGCGGGTCTGCGGGGTGGTCAGGCCGTAGGCGAACTCGTGGGTGTGCGTCTTGCCGAGGAGGATCGCGCCGGCCGCCGTCAGCCGGGCGGCGACCGTGCTGTCGGCCTGCGCGCGGTGGCCCTCGCGAACCCGGGAGCTGGCCGTGGTCGCGGTGCCCGCGACGTCGATCAGGTCCTTGAGGCCCATCGGGATGCCGTGCAGCGCCCCCCGGAAGCGGCCGTGCGCCGCTTCGTGCTCGGCCTCGCGCGCCGCACCGCGCGCCTGCTCCGCGAGGACCGAGACATAGGCGTTGAGCTGCGGTTCCACCTGTTCGATGCGGTCGAGCACCGAGCCGACCAGCTCCACGGGAGACAGCCGCCGGGCCCGGATCTCGTCGGCCGCGGCGGCGACGGTGAGCTCATACGGCTGCATCGGACAGCTCCGTTCCCGCGCGGTAGGCGATCGCGGGCGGGGTGTCCCCGAAGTCCAGCTCCCGCAGGACCGCGACGACGGCGTGGAGCTGGTCGGCGGCGGCCGCGACCGGTCCGTGCCGGTCGTCGGGCAACGGAAGGCCCGCCCGAGCGGCCCAGCGGGCCGCCTCCTGCGGCGTCAGTTCGGCGGCAGACATAAGTGTCCTCTCCTCGTCGGGACGGGAGCCGCGAAGCACTCCCGACACAAAAGCTAACAGTTTGCTTTAGCCGAACGTAGGTTCTACGATCAGCTAAAGCAAATCAATTGCTTTTACGGCGAAGGAGCCTGGACATCACCGGCCGGCTCTGGCGCGGTGAACGGGTCGACCACCGGGGTGCCCACCTCCGGGTCGAGGGCGCCCGGTTGACCCGGCTGCCGGAGCCCGTCCCCGAGGTGTACTTCGGCGGTTCCTCCCCCGAGGCCGCCGAGGTCGCCGCCCGCCACGCCGACGTCTACCTCACCTGGGGCGAGCCGCCCGCCATGGTGGCCGGGAAGATCCGGCGCATCCGCGCGCTCGCCGCCGGGCACGGCCGCAGTCCGCGGTTCGGCATCCGGCTCCACGTCATCACCCGGGACACCCCGGAGGCGGCGTGGGCGGAGGCCGGGCGCCTGCTCGCCGGGATGGACCCGGCGCGCATCGCCGCCACCCAGGAGGCGCTCGCCCGCAGCGAGTCCGAGGGGCAGCGGCGGATGCGCCTGCTGCGCGGCGGCTCGACCGACCGGCTGGAGATCGCGCCCAACCTGTGGGCCGGGATCGGCCTGGTGCGCGGCGGCGCGGGCACCGCCCTGGTCGGCGGCCATCACGAGGTGGCCGACCGGATCGAGGAGTACCACCGGCTGGGCGTCGACGAGTTCGTCCTCTCCGGGGCGCCGCACCTGGAGGAGGCGTACTGGGTCGGCGAGAACGTCCTGCCGCTCCTCGCCGACCGGGGGCTCTGGAAGCGCGGGGGCTGACGCGGCCGGGCCCGGGCACCGGGCGGTGCCCGGGCCCGGTGGCGTCACGCCCAGGGGTTGAAGGGGATGCCGCCGGGCTTGGAGGCGTTGAGCAGGTTGCGGAAGCGGTCGTCCTTGTCGGTGGTCTTGATGGTCGCCGAGCCGAAGTCGGCGTTGTTGAGCCGGTCGCGCAGCCAGGTGCTCGGCCAGCCGTTCCAGTCGACGATGGGCGGCTGGCGCCAGCTGTGGTAGTGGTTCTCCGGCGGCTCGTCGTTGCCGTTGGCCAGCCGGAACAGGTGGGTGAGCGCCGGCAGGCCGTCCTTGTGGTAGACGACCTTGGGGTGGCTGCCGCTGAAGCGCACCGACGAGCGCGGGTAGGTGGCCTGGCCGCCGTGCTGGGTCACGGTCAGGAACTCGACCTGGTTGGACGACTGCTTGACCCAGGAGATGACGTGCTCCCAGTCGTGGCGGTGGCCGCCCGAGCCGTTGACCGTCTGGTCCTTCTCGAAGTAGCTGGCGTACACGATCGCGCACCAGCCGTTGTTGCACGTGGACCGGGCGTAGGTCTGGGACCGGTCCAGGTCGGACTGGTCGTGGCAGTTGCCGTTGATGGCGCCGGAGGTCTTCAGACCCGGGTTGAGGGTGCCGTCGGGGCCGATGGCCGACACGGCGTAGCAGCCGTCCACGTCGTAGTCGTAGGCGGGCGAGAACGAAGCCTCGTAGCCGCCGGCGCGCTGCGGCAGATTGGGCAGCGAGTCGGCCTGGGCGGCCGGCCCGGAGAAGGTGAGCAGGAGGACACCGGCGCCGAGGACCGTCCCGATCCGGCCCCGGGTGCGGGTCGCGCGCCCGGTCGCGGAGCCCTGGGCCGTGGTGGCCGGGCCGGTCAGCGAGGAACTGTTCATGTATCCCTGTTTCGTCAGGAGTTGATGGGGGCCGCCCGGCAGCTGAGGGGCGGCGCACATCGAGCATGGCCGTGATCCGCCCGGGGCGGATCCGTCCAATGACTGACGGGATGCGGAAGCCGGCGCCCCCGTGCGGGCGGGGGCGCGGCCTGACCTTCGGTCACATGACGTAGTCGGGTTCACGCCGGGAGGGCCCCCGCCCGGGGTGCCGGCGCGCGGCCCGACACCTCGGGAAGGGGCGGGCGGGCCCGCTCACCGCAGGCGCGCGTCGAAGGTCAGCGCCTCGACGAGCTCGCCGACCCGGTGCTCCGGCAGGCCCCGCGAGACGAACCAGGCGCCGACGTTGCGCACGTCGCGCTCCAGGAACGAACGGCCGCGCGGATTGGCGACGACGTCCACGATCTGCGGCACGTCGATGATCACCAACCGCCCGTCGTGGACCAGGATGTTGTACGCCGAGAGGTCGCCGTGCGCGTAGCCGTCGACGGCGAGCAGCGACAGGTTGCGGCCGAGCTGCTCCCACAGGTCCTCGACGTCCACCTCCTCGGCGCGCAGCTGCGCGAGCCGGGGCGCGGCGGTGCCGCCGGCGTCGCCGACGAACTCCATCAGGATCTCCGTGCCCAGGATCTGCACGGGGTACGGGACGGCCACGCCGGCCGACCAGAGCCGGCACAGCGCCGTGAACTCGGCGGCGGCCCACTGGCCGGCGATGGCCTCCTTGCCGAACGCGGTGCGCTTGGCCATGGCCCGGGCGATCCGGGACTCCTTGTGCTGGCGGCCCTCCAGGTAGCCGGAGTCGCGGTGGAACATCCGGTGCTGGGCGTCGCGGTAGCGCTTGGCCGCCATCAGCGTGCGCCGGTCGGTCCCGGGCACGCCGCGCTCCAGGAGGAAGACGTCGGCCTCCTTGCCGGTCTTGACCAGCCCGAGTTCGGTGTCCACGGCCGCGAGTTCGGTCACCACCCAGCCAGGGCGCGGCGCGGGGCCCTTCTCGGTGGGGGTGGACTGGTCCCATGTGGACCAGCGATCGCCCTCGGCGGGACCGTCGGCGACCGGCGTCGAGCCGTCGTCGTAGGTGTTGTCGTAGCCGTCGTCGTAGCTGCCGTCGGGGGTGTCGTCGTCGGTGACGTACGCGTCGGCGAAGTCGTCGGCGCTGTCCGGGCCGTGGGTGTCGTGCGGGTGGCCCGCGGGCTCGAAGGCCTCGAAGTGGTAGGCCACCTCGGGCTCGAAGTCGCCGTCCCGCTCGGACCGGCGGCCGCGACGCGGTGCGCCCTTGGGGCGGATACGGGAGAAGGAATCGTTGTCGGCAAAGCGCTCACGCACTGCGGTGGCTCCTGAGGAACGGCCCACCGATGCGCCAGTCGTGAGGCGTCGTCAGCCGGTGGGCGAAAGACGAGAGGAAGAGGCGTCTGGCGCGCACACGAGGGCGCGCCGCATCACGGCGGCAACCATTGGTACGCACCTCCTCTGCTTCTCCACGTCGGTCCTCGCGCCACGGCACGAGAGCACCGCGGCGGCGCCACGGCGACACCGCGGCGGGAACGGTGAAAGCTTAGCGACTTCCAAGATCGGCGCAACCGAATTCTTTTCGGTGCGCGGTGCGGCACCGGGATGAGGACCGGGACCGGGACCGGACCGCCGACATGCCGCGCACGGCCCAAGGTCGCCGACCGGCGGCCGACGGCGCGGAACAATGCCGGAGGTCGCACGAGACTGGAGGTCAAATCATGGACAGCACCGCGCAGTTCCGCGCCTGGGACGTCCGCGAGTCGGGTCCGGCCGACGCCCCGCACCGGGTCCTGCTGCTGCCCGGCGGGCTGTGCGGCGCGGCGTTCTACGAGGACGTGATGGCCGCCCCGCCGCTCGCCGGCGCGCCGGTCCGGCTGGTGGCGGCGACCGTCCCGGGCCACGCCGGGACGGTCGCGCCCGCGGACGTGTCGATGGAGAACTACGCGGCGATCACCGGTGCCTTCGCGGCCGACCACGGCTGCACCACCGTGGTCGGCCACAGCATCGGCGCCAACATCGCGCTGGAGATGGTCGCCGGCGGGCACTTCTCCGGGCCGGTGGTGCTGCTCTCCCCGACGTTCTCACGACCGGACGAGTCCAGAGCGCTGGCGATCGCCGCCGCGATCGGCCGGGTCCCCGGGCTCGGCTCGCTGGCCTGGCCGGCGATGCTGTGGCTGACGCCGAAGGCGCTGGCCGACAGCATTCCGGAGTCGCGGCGGGAGGCCCTGCTCGCCGACCTCGGCAAGAACTCCGCGTCGTTCTGCCGCCGGGCCATGATCGAGTACTTCGCGTACCTGGACCGGCACGGCCAACTGGTCCCCCGGCTGTGCCGCTCCGGCGCCCGGGCCCTGGTGGTCCGCGGCGACCGGGACGAGGTGGGGCTCACCGACGCCGAACGGGCCGCACTGGCGGCCTGCCCCTCGGTGACCCTGGAAGTGGTCCCCGACAGCGGGCACCTGGTGCTGCTCGAACAGCCCGACGCGGTGGCCCGCCTGATCGCCGGCGCCGTACTCGGCCCCGCCTCCTGAGCCCGCCACCGCCGGGCGTCAGGGACGCGCGGGCCCGCCGGTCGCGGCCGGGGGCAGCCCGGCCCGGACGGCAGGCGAGGGGGGACGGCCACCGTCCGGGCGCGGCGGGCGCACCCACCGCGCCCTCGTCTCACCCCGATCCGCCGGGCCAAACCCCACGCCCGCGGGCCTCTTCCGCCCGGCCGCCGGGAGCCACCGGTCGGCGCACGGTCCGGGCGTCCGACCGACGGGCGGCGGACCGGCGGGGCGGCTTGCCGACGACCGCCGGAGGACGGACATTCGTGGTGGCGCTGTCGGCGGGAACCCGCCCCGGGGAGACCGTCCACCGGCAGGCCGCCCGACGAGGTCGAGGTGGGTGTGGCGATGAGCAAGGTGGAGGAGTCGATCGACGTGGACGTGCCGGTCCGCGTCGTCTACGACCAGTGGACGAGCTTCGAACGCTTCCCTGAGTTCATGGAGGGGGTGGAGGAGGTCCGGCAGCTGGACGACCTGCACGCCCACTGGAAGACCAGGATCGCCGGGCTGTCCCGCGAGTTCGAGACCGAGATCGTCGAACGGGTCCCCGACGAACGGGTGTCCTGGCGCACCAGCAGCAGCAATGTGAAGCACACCGGCACGGTCTCCCTGCACCCGATCGACGCGACCCACACCCGGGTCAGGATGACCATGGACTTCGAGCCCACCGGATTCGCCGAGAAGGCCGCGGACAAGCTGGGCGTGCTCGACCGGATGGTCAGCGGTGACCTGCGGCGCTTCAAGCACTTCGTCGAGAACCGCGGGGCCGCCCCCGGGAGCGCCGGCTCCTGACCGCGACGCGGGGCCGGATTCCCCGGCCACGCCCGGCCGGCGACCCTGCGCGGCGGCCGTGAGCAGCGCGCGGGCGAGATAGCGACCGCGACGCCCAGGAGCACGACCCGGACCTCGCCACCGCCGCGAGCCGGGCGGTCGACCGGCCCCGGTCGGGGCCGCCGCCGGCGCGCCGGGCTCAGAATCCGCGGGCGGCGGCGCCCTCGCGCAGCAGGGCGAACGCCTCGGCCGTTTCCGCGGCGGCCAGCACGGCCACCTCGCCGACGTCCTGCCCCTCGGCGAGCCTCGCCCAGGCGGCGTGGGCGAGGACCTGGCGCACCGCCGTGTACTGGGCCGCGAGCAGCCGGGCGGTGACGTTCCCGTCCGGGCCCAGCGCCTCGGCGAGCGCGCGGGTGTCGGCGTCGAGGTAGTCGAAGAGGTGGGCGGAGAGGCTGGGGGTCTCGTAGACCAGCCGGAGGAAGGCCAGCACCTCGGGGCTGTCCGTCAGCCCGCTGCTGGGGTCGCGCGCGGCCAGCCGCTCCAGGTGGTGGCGCTCCAGCGCGTCCAGCGGGGTGGTCCCGGCCGGGCGGGCGCGCACCACCCGCCCGGCCTCGCCGAGGTGGTCGGCGAAACGGTGCAGGACCAGCTCCTCCTTGCTGCCGAAGTAGCGGAAGAGGGTGGGCTTGGAGACCTCGGCGGCGGCGGCGATCTCGGCCACCGAGACCTGGTCGAACCCGCGGGCCAGGAACAGGGCGATCGCCGCCTCCGCGATGGCCCGCCGGGTGCGCTGCTTCTTGAGGGTCCGCAGACCCGTGTCCGACTCGCTCATGACTCGATCATAACCGGGAAATATTTGTTACTCGGTTGCTTTTCTTACCGAGTTGCAGTTTGCTGGTGTGCATCACCGACGAGACGGAAGGGCGGACACACCATGACAACCGTGGTGATCGTGGGGGCGGGACCGACCGGACTGACACTGGCCTGCGGGCTGGCGCGGCAGGGGATCGCCGTGCGGGTCGTCGAGAAGGCGGCCGCGTTCCGCACCGGCTCACGAGGCAAGACACTCAACCCGCGGAGCCTGGAGGTCCTCGCCGACCTGGGACTCGGCGAGCGACTGGCGGCCGCCGGCCGCACGCACCTCCCGTTCCGCAAGTACTTCGGCGGCGAGTTCGTCAACGAGACCGAACCGTTCGCCGGCGCCCGCCGCAGCACGGCCACCCCCTACCCGGCGAGCCTGTGGCTGCCGCAGACGCGGGTCGAGCGACTGCTGCGCGAGAAGCTGGCCGAGTACGGGGTGACGGTCGAACTCGCCACCGAGCTCGTGGACTTCACCCAGGACGACGAGGGCGTGGAGGTCCACCTCGCGGACGGCGGACGGATCTCCGCCGAGTACCTGGTCGCCTGCGACGGCGGCCGCTCCACCGTGCGCAAGCTGCTGGGGATACCGTTCGTCGGCGAGGGCGACCCGGAGCCGCTCATGGTCTGCGGCGACGTCGAGGTCGAGGGCCTCGACCGCGGCGCCTGGCACCAGTGGTTCGGCCCGCAGGGCGTGTTCATGCTCTGCCCCTTCGAGGGCACCCGCCGCTGGCAGCTCCAGGCGAGCCCGGAGACGGACGCCGACGGCCGGGCGGTCGCCCCCTCCCTGGAGAGTTTCCGGCGGCTGGCCGCCCTGCACACCGGTCGGACGGACCTCGTGCTGACCAACGCCACCTGGCTCTCCACCTGGCGGGTCAACGTCCGGATCGCCGAGGAGTACCGCAGGGGGCGGGTCCTGCTGGCCGGCGACTGCGCGCACGTCCACCCCACCGCCGGCGGGCTCGGCATGAACACCGGCATCCAGGACGCCTGGAACCTCGCCTGGAAGCTCGGGCACGTGCTGCGCGGCCTCGCCGCACCGGCCCTGCTGGACACCTACCAGGAGGAACGCCGGCCGGTCGCCGCCTGGACGCTCGACGTCACCACGGCCGGCATGACCAACGTCATGGCGGGCATCGGCACTCCGGGCGTGGGCGTCGAGGCCGGCCGGGTGGGCGACCTCACCGGCCTCTCGCTCGGCTACCGATGGAGCCGGCTCGCGGCCCCCGGTCCCGACGGCCCGCTCCGGGCCGGCGACCGGGCCCCGGACGCCGTCTTCACCGGCCCCGACGGCAGGCCGGCCCGACTCTTCGAGCACTTCGCCGGCGACCACTACACCCTGCTCGGCTTCGGCCCGGGCACCCGCCCCGCACTCGCCGGACTCCCGGCCCACGTCCGGCCCGTCCTGCTCGACGACCCGTCCGACGACGCCCACCGGACCTACGGGATCGCCACCGACACCCTCGCCCTCGTACGACCGGACAACCACCTCGCCCTCCTCGCCCCGGCCACGGCCCGCCAGGAGGTGCTCGACCACCTGACCGCCCTGCGCTAGCCACCCGGCCGGCGTCGCGCCCCTAAACGCGAAGACGTTGCGTTAGTGACCTGGCGTGATCTACGATCGACTAACGCAAAGGCGGAGCTTTAACGGCTCCCGCCGCCGCGGCGACGCCACCCGTACGAAGGGAACCCCGGTCCATGCACACGACGTCCGACGACCCGCGTGGTGCTTCACCCGCCATCGGCACCATCCCGGCCTGGGCCGTCGGCGACCTCACCGTGCACCGGATCGACGAGATCACCCTGCCGCCCGACACCGGGCAGTGGCTCCTGCCGGACGCCACGCCCGAGGTCGTGCGCGGGCAGGACTGGCTGCGCCCCGACTTCGCCGACCCGGCCGGCCGGCTGCTGATCGACAGCCACACCTTCGCGTTCACCGTCGGCGGTCTGAAGGTCCTGGTGGACACCGGGATCGGCAACGGCAAGGACCGCGCCAACCCGGCCTGGCACGACCTCGACACCGACTACCTCGACCGGCTGACCGCCGCCGGGTACCCGCCCGCCGACGTCGACCTCGTGATCCTCACCCACCTGCACACCGACCACGTCGGCTGGAACACCCGCGCCGACGGGAACGGGGCGTGGGTCCCCACCTTCCCCCGCGCCCGCTACCTCACCTCGCGCACCGAGCGCGAGTTCTGGGCCGGCCGGGAGATGGACGAGCCGCGCCGCCGGATGTTCCGCGACTCGGTGGACCCGGTGGCGGAGGCCGGGCTGCTCGACCTGGTCGACGTCCCGGCGGCCGGCGCCGAGGTCGCCCCCGGCCTGCGGCTGCTCCCCACACCCGGCCACACCCCGGGCCACCTGGCCGTCGAGCTGTCCGGCGACGGCGGCGCGGCCCTCGTCACCGGGGACTGCGTCCACCACCCGGTCCAGTTCGCCCACCCGGCCATCGGCAGCTGTGTCGACATCGACCCCGCCCGGTCGCGGGCGACCCGGCGGTCCCTGCTGGAGTCGCTCGCCGGCACCGGCACGCTGCTCCTCGGCACCCACTTCCCCCCGCCCACCGCCGGCCGGGTGGTCGCCCACGGCGACGCCTACCGGCTGGAGTCCGTCCCCGGCACCCCCCGTACGGCGCGCTGACGCCGGAGTGGGACGTCGGACGGGCCGACGTCCCACTCCGGCAGGACCACGACGCCCGGCTGTCAGCCGACCGGCTCAGGGGTCGGCCGGGCCGGCGCGGCCGACCCGGAGCCGGCGGCCGAGGCCGCCCCCAGGCCGGTGCCGCGCGTCTCCTCGGCCCACAGCACGCACACCAGCAGGCCGACCGCCGTGGTGCCGGCCGCGATCAGCATGGTCGGCCCGGTCCCGAGGCCGCTGAGCGACAGCGGCAGCAGGTACGTGCCCACGGCCGCGCCGATCCGGCTCACCGAGGTCGCGACGCCGACCGCCGTCGCCCGGATCTCGGTCGGGAAGAGTTCGTTCGGGTAGGTCCAGTCGAGCACGTTCGGGCCGCCGCACAGGAACGCGTAGGCACAGAGCGCGATGACGGCGACGGCCGCCGGGGCGGCCGGCCAGACACCCAGCAGGGCGAGCGGCACGATCATCAGGGCGAACGACCAGATGATCACCGGACGACGGCCCCAGGTGTCGATCAGCCGGAGCGCCGGGAAGCAGCCCAGCAGGAAGACCAGGCTCACCAGGGCCGTGCCGAGGGTGTCCAGCACGGTGCCGCCCGGCATGCCGAAGGAGGCCAGGATCTGCGGGCCGAAGGTCAGCATCGCGAAGAGCGGGCCGACCTGGCAGAGGAAGAACAGCCCGCAGAAGAGCGTGCGGCGCCGGTAGGGCTCGGTCATCAGCAGCCGCAGGCCGCTGGGACGGCCCGCCTCGGCCGGGTCGGGCATCAGTTCCCGTCCGTCGACCCGGACGCCCAGGTGCTTCTCGACCACGCGCACCGCGTCACCGACCCGCCCGTTGGCGGCCAGCCAGCGCGGCGACTCGGGCGACCCGCGCCGGATCACCAGGAACACCACGCAGAGCACCGCGGAGCTGGCCAGCATCCAGCGCCAGCTGCCGTTCCCGCCGATCCGAAGGAACAGGTAGCCCGTCAGGTAGGCGAGGACGGAACCGGCGTACCAGGCGATGATCTGCTGGCCGAGCAGCCGCCCGCGGTGGCGGGCCGGCAGCCACTCGGCGAGCAGCGAGGTCGCGATCGGGTAGTCAGCGGCCACGGCCAGGCCAAGCACGAAGCGCAGCACGGCGATCGCCCACACCTGGTCGACCCAGAAGGAGAGCACCGAGCAGACGACCATCACCAGCAGGTCGGCGGTGTACATCACCTCCCGGCCGATCTTGTCGGTCAGCACGCCGAACAGGGCGCCTCCGACGAACATGCCGACCAGGGCGGCGGCGCCGATCAGGCTGACCTCGGCGGTGGAGAGGCCGAGCTCGGGACGCATCCCGATCAGGGCCACGCCGACGATGCTCAGGATGTAACCGTCCAGCAGGGGCCCACCGGAACAGGCCAGGGCCAGTCTCCGGTGGAAGGCGGTATACGGGGCGTTGTCGATGGTTCGGGACATGGAATTCGGGTCCTCCGGGGCGTACGGCGGTGCTCCCGCACTCCGTGCGCCTGGTAGACGGCAGAAGTCGGGGCCGCCCGGTCGGACGACCCCGTCACCCGGACCCACCGGGCGACCGTCCACGGTTGCCCGCTCCGAAGCGGTCCCGACGGGGACGAAGGTCCGCCGGTTCCGGGCCCTTGGTCCCGAACCGGACGGGCCCTGGGACCCGTGCGGCGGGGGCTTCGGCCTGCCAGGCCCGGGAAGCACCGCTCCGCGCGCTCCGGCCGGGCGGACCGGGTGACACTTCTCACCCGAAAACAGTAAATGTCTGAATTGCCTGATATGTGATGGCGCGGGCAGCTGCCACGGATCGTCAACGGGGCTCCCGGACAGCTGGTCCGGCCCCGCCGCCCCGCGCCGGACACCCAACCCGCCGGTAGCGGGCGGCCGATGGTGACGACCGGACCTCGGGCGAGCCGCGACCCGCCATCGAGGCGGCCGCTCTGACGGACAGTCCGACGAGGGACCCGGCCGTCGCCCCTGCCGGGACGGCCGCCCGGCGGGTCCGGCGGCGACCGGGCGGACCTACCCACCGGTAATCTCCGCTGCCGAACCCCTGGACACCCGGGCGCACCTGGTCCACGCTTCAGCTCCATGACCCCTACGCCGGCCCCCCGGGGCTCCGTGCAGCCCGCCCTCCTCGACGCCGTCCTCGGCGTGGCCGAGGACATCGCGGCGCTGCTCCGCGACCGCCCCGACACCGGCCGGCCGATCCCGGGCGCGCTGTGGACCGTGGGCGAGGCGGCGGCCCATCTCGCCCTGGCCAACGGACTGATGGCCGAACTGGCCGCCGGTGAGCGGCGGACCTACGGCGACGGCACACCGGCCGGCCTGGCCGCCGCCAACGCGGCGTCCCTGGCCGCGTTCCCCGAACGGGACGCGGTCGTCCTCGCCGAGCAGATCGTCCGGCACGCCCGCGCCTTCACCGAGGCCTGTGCCGACCGGCCCGCGTCGACCGAGGTGCTGACCCCGCTCGGACCGATGGACCTGGCCACGCTGGCCTCGTACCTGATCACCCATATGCTCGGCCACGGGTACGACCTGGCCGTCGCGCTGCGGCGGCCGCACATGGTGGACCGTCACCGGGTGGCGCTGACCGTGCCGTTCCTGATGGCCGCCATGCCGCGGGTGGTCGACGGCCGCTCCGCCGCCGGTCACACCGCCTGCTACGACCTGCGGGTGCGCGGCGGCGCCCGCTTCACGGTGACCTTCCGCGACGGCGTGGCCGAGGTCTCCGCCGGCCCGGCCCGCCGACCGGACTGCACGATCCTCACCGAGCCGGTGGCCTTCCTGCTGCTCGCCCTCGGCCGGTGCGGCCCGTACGCGGTGCTGGCCCGGGGCAAGGTCCTCGCCTGGGGGCGCAGGCCGTGGCTCGCCCTCGGGTTCCCGCTGCTGTTCACCGCCCCCTGAGCGCCGCCTCGGGGCGTACGCCGCTCAGGGCAGCCGCCCCCAGCTGGTGACCAGGCCGGGCGAGAGGTCCGCGACGGTGCCCGTGGCGAGGGCCTCCCGCGCCTCGTCGAGGAGCCGGGCGTCGACGAGGCCGGTGGCGAGCATGGCCTCGCGGGTGCGGTCCCAGGTGTCCAGCCAGAACGCGGTGATCGGGGCGTCCGCGACCAGGGCGGGCACGAACACCTCCGCGCCGACCTCGGACAGTCCGAGGTCGCGCAGCAGCCGCGGACAGTCGGGGGTCCAGCTGATGTCCGTGCCGATGGACGTCCGCAGCGCCCGCCACATCGCCCGCATCGCGAGCCGGTACGGGGTGTCCGGCGGCGCGGCCGTGGTGAGGTCGACCGGGTCCCCGAGGACGAGGTACCCGCCCGGGACGAGGAGGTCCCGCAGGCGGGCCAGGACGCGGTGCCGTTCCGGCAGGTGCATCAGCACGAAGCGCGCGTGCACCAGGTCGAACCGGCCGCCGGGGTCGAAGTCGGGCGAGGAGACGTCCGCCGTGAGCGTCCGCAGCGCCCCGCCCGCGAACGGTTCGACGAAGCGGGTGTCCCGGTCGACGGCGAGGACCTCGCCGGCCCCGCCCGCCGTCGCCAGCCAGCGCGCGATCGTGCCGGTACCGGCTCCCACCTCGCAGCAGCGCACTCCCGCGCCGACCCCGAGGGCGCGCAGCCGGGCGCGGGTGACGTGGTCGTAGGCGAGGGAGCCGAGATCGATGCGTTCGCCCTCGCCGGGCTGCCAGGGCTCGAAGAGGGATTCGCCGTACCCGCCGTCGGCTCCGGCCGGGCCCGGCGCGACCGGGTCGGTGGACATCCGGTGTCCTCCCGTCATGCCGTCATGCCGTCGTGGCGCCGGGGGCGCCCCGGCACACCGCCGGCCCACCGGCCGTGACCGGGGCCGCGGATACCGCCGAGCCTAGCGAAGGGCGGCCGTCCCGTCGCCCGGGACGGGCCCGCCCCGGCCCGGTCTCCCCGCCCGGCCCCGTCCGCCGAATCCGGCTACGCTGAGCAAGGAGGCTCCGGGCCCGAGGCGGGGGTGTCGGCCACACCGTGCGGAGGTGCGAGGTGCCGGGAGAATCAGAGCCGCGGTGGCGGCGTGACGTCCTGCCCGCGGTCACCGCCGCGCTGCGGCGCTTCCCCTTCACCGTCGCCACCGCCGTGGTGGTCCTGGTGGTCGGGCTGGCCGTGGGCGGCCTGTGGGACGCGACGTCCGACCGGTCGTGGTACCCGACCGTCGCGTACGGCCTGCCCTCGTTCGAGAAGGGCCGCTGGTGGACCCTGGCCACCGGTCCGCTGTTCTGCTCGACACCGATCGACTACCTCCCGGTGCTCGTCGCCGTCGTGCTGCTCTGCGGCCTCGCCGAGGCGAGGCTCGGCACGCGCTGGACCGCCGCGGTGACGGTGGCCGGCCAGCTCGGCGCCGTCCTGCTGGCCGCCCTGCTGCTGTTCGCCCTCCGGCACACCGCGTGGACCTGGGCGAAGGACCTGGCCGGCACCGTCGACGTCGGCGTCTCGGCGGGCGCGCTCTGCGCGGGCGCGGTGGCCTCGGCGGCCCTCGCCTCGCCGTGGCGGCAGCGGCTGCGGCTGGCCCTGGCCGCCTACGCCGGCGTCTCGCTGCTGTACGTCGGAGGGCTCGACGACCTGGAGCACGCGCTGGCGGTCACCGGCGGCCTCGTGGCCACCCACTGGCTGCGGGTCCCGGGTGCGGCCCGGACCTCCGGCCGGCTCAGCCGCCGGGAGTGGCGGCTGCTCGCGGTGGCGGGCCTGGTCCTGATCGCGGCGATCCTGCTGGTCGTCTGGCTGGTACCGGGCAGCGGTCCGGTCGGGGAGACCAGGGGGCTGGGCGGACCGGGCTGGCAGGTGCTGCTCTCGGTGGCGCTGATCGCCCTGCTGGTCAACGGGCTGCGCCGGGGGCGCCGCACCGCCTGGTGCTGGACGGTGCTGCTCTGCGCGCTGAACGCGCTGCTGGGCCTGTTCGTGGCGGTCGCCTACGTGATCGGCAAGGCGCTCGACGAGCAGGTCACGGTCACCGGCGCGGCGGTGTTCGTCCCCACCTCGGTGGTGTGGACGGCCGAGCTGGTGGTGCTGATCGCCGGCCGGGAGGCGTTCCGGGCCAGGCGGCCGCGCGGCCGGGCCCGGGTGCCCGGTGCCGAGCCGGCGCCCGCAGCCGCGCCGGCGTCCGACGGGGACCCGCGCACCCGGGCCGCGGACCTGCTGGTCCACCGCGGCGGGGCGAACCTCTCCTGGATGACCACCTGGCCGGACAACTCCTACTTCTTCCCCGAGGGCGACGACGGGAGCTACATCGCCTACCGGGCCCACGCCGGCGTCGCGGTCGCGCTGGGCGATCCGGTGGGAGCACCGGACGACCGGGGCCGGACGATCACCCGCTTCGCCGAGATGTGCGACCGCGCGGGGCTGGTCCCGTGCCTGTTCTCCGCCACCGCCCGGGCCGCCGGGACCACCGACGCGCTGGGCTGGCGGTCCGTCCAGGTCGCCGAGGACACCGTGATCGACCTGCCGGACCTGGAGTTCCGCGGCAAGGCCTGGCAGGACGTGCGCACCGCCCTGAACCGCGCCAGGAAGGACGGCGTCGAGTACCGGCTCGGCGCCCTCGCCGAACAGCCGCGACCGGTGCTGGCCCAGGTCCGCGGCATCTCCGAGGAGTGGGTCGGTGACATGGGGCTGCCGGAGATGGGCTTCACGCTCGGCGGCGTGGAGGAGGCGATGGATCCGCGGATGCGGGTCGGCCTGGCGCTGGAGGGCGACGACCACCTCCACGGGGTGACCTCGTGGATGCCGGTGTACGGCCCGGACGGGGTGCCGCAGGGCTGGACCCTGGACATGATGCGCCGCCGCCGCGAGGGCTTCCGGCCGGTCGTCGAGTTCATGATCGCCTCCAGCTGCCTCGCCCTGCGCGACGACGGCGCGCACTACCTCTCGCTCTCCGGCGCGCCGCTGGCACGCACCGGCCCCGCCCACGCACCGACCGTGCTGGACCGGATCCTCGACCAGTTGGGCGCGGCCATGGAGCCGTACTACGGCTTCCGCTCGCTGCACTCCTTCAAGGCGAAGTTCCAGCCCCGCTACGAGCCGATGTTCCTGCTCTACCGCGACGAGGCCGACCTGCCCCGGATCGGGCTGGCCCTGCTGCGCTGCTACCTGCCCTCCGCCACGATGCGCGACCTGCTCAAGGTCCCCGCGCACCACGGCTGACGGGAACGGAACCGCCGTGCGGAGCGCATCGGTCCAGGTCGAGGTGGTCATCACCGTCCCCAACCACGGCGTCGGGCTCTGGATGCTCGGCGCGTTCGTGCTGACCTTCGCCGGGACCAGGGTGGTCACCCGGCTGATCAGGGCTGGCCGCGGACCGTTCCGCGACGTCGCGGTCGGCGGCACCCACGTGCACCACCAGGTGTACGGCATCCTCGCGATGCTGGTGGCGGGCGCCATCGAGTTCTCCTACCGGCCGGACAGTCCCGGGGCGCAGGTCCTGGCCGTGCTGTTCGGCGCCGGCGCCGCCCTGGCCGTGGACGAGTTCGCGCTCTGGCTGCACCTGGAGGACGTCTACTGGGCGAAGGAGGGCCGCAAGTCGGTCGACGCGGCGTTCCTCGCGGTGGCGGTCGGCCTGCTGCTGGTCGCCGGGTTCAACCCGTTCTCCGATGTGGGTCAGGGCACGGCCAACCACCTGGTCTTCGCCGCGCTGATGCTCGTCAACCTGGCGCTGTGCGTCGGCACGATCCTCAAGGGCAAGACGGCGCTCGGGGTGATCGGCCTGCTGGTGCCCCTGGTGGTCGGGCTGGTCGGCATCCTGCGGCTGGCCAAGCCGACCTCCCCCTGGGCCCGTTGGCGCTACCGCCCCGGCTCGCGCAAGGCCGAGCGCGCGCTGCGGCGCTACCCGCCCGACCGCCGGACCCGCCTCGACGCCCTGAAGGACTTCGTCGGCGGCACACCGCACCGCTGATCCCGCGCGGCTCCCGGCCGGGTCGGGCCCACCGCCCGGCCGGGTCGCCCCGGCGATCAGTCCAGCATGCGCTCGATGAGGTCGGCGGCGTGCCGGGTGCCGCCCTCGGCCCGGGCGCCGGCCCGCAGCCGCGCGGAGCGGCGGGCCACCTCCGGGTCGCCGACGAGCTCGGCCAGCGCCGTCCGCAGGGTCTGCGCCGTGGCGTCCTCGGTGTCGATCCGGCGGCCCACCCCCAGCTCCACCAGACGGTCCGCGTTCATGAACTGGTCGACGGCCTGCGGGACGGCGATCATCGGCACCCCGGCCAGCAGCCCCTCGCCGCAGCCGCCCATCCCGGCATGGGTGACGAAGGCGTCCGCCTGCGCCAGGATCGCCCGCTGGGGGACCCAGGGGTGCACCTCGACGTTGGACGGGACGGTGCCGAGGTCCCGCGGGTCGGTGTACTTCCCGATCTGCAGGACGACGTGCCAGCCCGGCAGGTCGCCGAAGGCCGCCAGGCACTGCCGGTAGAACTCCGGCCGCCGGGTGAACGCCGAACCCAGCGAGATCAGCAGGACCTTCTCGGCACCGGCGGGGCGGGTCCAGGCGTCCGCGTCCGCGCTCAGGTCGTAGCAGGGGCCGACGAAGGTCACCGCGTCCGCGTCGACCCGGTCGGCGTTCGGCTGCATCGCCCGCGTGATCAGGGCCAGGACCCGGACGGGGAGACCGGCGAAGGCGTCCACGTCGGTGGTGGTGGCGCCGCTCTCGGCCAGCCAGCGGGCGAACCTCGCCCGGTGGGCGGCGGCCCCCGGCAGCTCCCGCAGCTCGACCGCCTCCTCCTGGTGGTAGCCCTGCCAGGCCACGAAGGTCGGGGACAGCTGCACGACGGGGCGGCCCTGGGACTCGGCGAGGGCACGCGCCGCGTAGCCGCCGATGTCGTACAGGTAGAGGTCCGCCGGGTCGTCGTCATAGGCGGTGCGCAGCTGCGGGAGGGCCTGGACGGCGTTGTCGAGGAAGAGGTCCATCCCGGCGATCGGGTCGTCGGGCCAGCTCTGGTCACCGACCGGCAGCACGGAGGCGCAGGGGACCAGTTCGGCGCCGGTGGCCTCGATCAGCGCGGCGGCCGCCGGGTCGTTGGCGTAGGTCACCCGGTGGCCGCGGGCCACGAGTTCGCGGATGACCTCAAGGCTGGGCAGGACGTGGCTGACGGCGGGGACTCCGACCATCGCGATGTGGGCACGGCGACGGGACATGGGCGATCACTCGTTTCAGGTCTGCGGCGGGGAGGACACGGCAGACCCGTGCGCCCGGCCCGGCGCGGGAGAGCCCGCCGGCGGAGCGTCACTCGGGTCTGCGAGACGGGACGGGGGTCTGCCCCGTCCGGTCAGCCGTAGATCTGGTGGAAGCACATGTTCAGGACCCTAACCCGCAACCCGGCCGCCGCGCACGGCATTTACGGCGGCCCGGGCCACGGGCGGCCGGACCCCGGGCTGTCGGCGCCGGGCCGCGCCTCGACCTGACCCCGCGTCCGCTCGGCCGAGCGCGCGGGGCCTCACAGGGTGGCGGTGTCGATCACGAAGCGGTAGCGGACGTCGCTCCCGAGGACCCGCTCGTAGGCCTCGTTGATCTCGTCCGCGCCGATCAGCTCGATCTCGGCGCCGACGCCGTGCGCCGCGCAGAAGTCCAGCATCTCCTGGGTCTCGGCGATGCCCCCGATGCCCTCGCACTCCCGGCAGCTGTCGACCACGCAGCCGACGCCCACCCGGTCGCCGACCGCGAACCTCGTCACGCCGGGGCCGGTCTCCGCGACGGTGCCGGCGATCTCGTGGCCGGGCACCATCGGGAAGATCGCCGAACCCCAGCCCTCGCGGGCCTGGTGGATGTCGGAGTGGCAGATGCCGACGAAGGCGAGTCGATCAGCACGTCGTGCTCCCCCACCGGGCGGCGCTCGATGGTCGTCCTCGCCAGCGGGGCCTTGGCGGCGGGCGTGGCGCAGGCGGCAACGGTGATCACGGCGGACCTCCTGGCGACGGCGGACGGACAGACGGGGGACGGCCGGGCGCACGGACAGGCGGGCAGGCGGGCAGGCGGGCAGGCCTCCGGGGTGGACGGACCGGGCCCTCCGCTTTCCAGGATCGGCCCGTCGGCCGGTCCGCCGCCACCGATCGCCGGGACGGGCGGCCCGGCCCCGGTCGCCCGGGTCGCCGGCGGGTGCCGGACGCGTGGCAGGGCCGGCGGGCGGCGGGGAGAATGACCCGGAGGGTGGCCACAGGTGAGGAGGACCGACATGCAGGCCCACGGATCCGCGCAGCAGCCCACCACCGAGCTCGACGCCCGCTACAGCTCCGCGCTCCGGCCCCGTCCGGGCGCCGAGGAGGTCACGGCCACCCCGTGGGCCGAGGCCCGGCGCCGCTTGGAGGCCGCCGAGATCTTCTGGCTGTCGACGGTGCGGCCCGACGGCCGGCTGCACGTCACTCCGGTGATCGCCGCCTGGCACGAGGGGGTGCTGTACTTCTCCACCGGCCCGGACGAGCAGAAGGCCAGGAACCTCGCCCACGACGGGCACTGCGCGCTGACGACCGGGGGGAACTCACTCACCGAAGGCCTCGACCTGGTGATCGAGGGCACGGCCGAGCCGGTGACCGATCCGGCGGTGCTGGAAACGGTGATCACGGCGTACGAGTCGCAGTACGGCTCGCACATCACCTCGCCCGAGGGCACCTTCCACGGGATCGGGGACGCGTTCCGGAACGGGAGCGTGACGGTGTTCGCGGTGGCGCCGGTCACCGCGTACGGCTTCGGTCGGGACGACGGGGTCTACAGCCACACCCGGTGGACGTTCTGAGCGACGGCGGCCGCGGCCGGACGGGCCCCGACGAGCGCCGGGGCGTGGCGGGCCGGCCGAACCGACTCACCACGCCCCGGCGCCACCGGACTGCTCTCAGCCCTCCTGGGCGAGGCTCTTGATCTCCTCGTAGTCCATGCCGAGCCGGCTGAAGACCTGGATCTGCTGCTCGGGCATGCCGAGGCCGACCAGCTCCTTGACCTGGGCGTCGGTCAGCGGCTTGCCCGGGGTGCCGGGCCGGCCGGCGCCGGCGGGGGCACCGGGGCCACCGGCCTCACCGGCGGCGGCGCTCACGAGGGCGAGCGTCGCGTTCTGGATGTCCTTGTCGGTGATCTTCACCGCGTCGGCGGGCACCTGGACCGCCGGGGCGGAACTGTTGAACGCGAGCTTGACCGGGAAGGTGCTGCCCGGGCCGGCCTTGGGCTCCAGCTGCGCGAGGTCGAAGGTGGCCGAGGAGAAGGTGCCGCCCTTCAGGTACAGGTCGACGCCGATCCTGGTGTCGGCCAGGTCGTCCGGGACCTTGGTGGGGAGCTTGCCGAACTGCTCGGGGAGCTTCGCGGAGAGCGGCTTGAGCGCCTTCAGCAGCTCGTCGGTCAGCTGTCGGGCCGGGGCGCTCACCAGGAGGTGGTCGGCGCCGTCCTTCTTGCCCTTGTCGTCGAAGGTGACGGTCCGGGAGAAGACGTCCTTCAGCGAGACGGCCAGCCGCTCGGCGGTCTCCGGGTCCAGCGTGGGCCGGCCGGACGGGGCGGGGGTGCCGGCGTCGGCGGGCTTCTTGGCCGTGTCCGCGAGCTCCTGCAGGTCGAAGGCGACCCACTTGCCGGCCAGCACGTCCTTGACCGGGTTCAGCTCGGTGGGCAGGTCCTCGGCGACCGCGTCCACCTCCGCCGGGTCCTCGCCGACCAGCTTCACCAGGCCCTTGGCGTCGGCGCGCACGTACGCCTTGGCGTCGACCTGACGGAACTCCAGGAGCGCGGTGCCCTTCTTGTCGGCGAGCAGGTAGGAGACGCGCAGCGACTTGTCCGGCGTCACCTCCTTGCCGGCGCCCCGGGTGTTCTTGAAGGTGTCGAGGTCCTTGAACGGCTTGTCGGCGGCCATCGCGACCGAGATGCTCAGGCCGGAGAGCGCCTCGGCGGTCTTCTGCTCGACCTTGTCACCGGTGGCGTTGCCGAAGGCGACGATCTGCTCCGGCGAGGCGTCCACGGAGAAGGTGAGGCCGGCGGCCTTGCTGTCGCCGAGCTTGTCGAAGGCCTTGGTCACCTTCTGGGCGGCGGTGAGCTGCTCGACCGTGCCACAGGCGGTCAGGCCCGCAGCGAGGACGGAGGCACTGACGACGACGGGAACGGCGCCGCGCGCGGCCCGGCGGATAGCGGTGTTGATGGTACGTCTCCTGTGTGACGGGGCCTGGTGCGGGGGCAGGCCGATCCCTCCCTGTGGCAGGAAGCGCCACAGCGACGTCACATCTGATCACACAATCCGCAAGGGGGTGCGCCATTATTTTGGCATCTCTTGAACACCTGTCCGACACCCGGTCGTGAACGGCCTTGCGTGCCACCGCCGGTCGCGCACCGACGGCGCGTCCGAAAGACCTCGCCCCGCGCCGCCGGAGCGCGCCCTCCGTTCGTACCCGGTGGATCCTTCCTCGCCGTCAGGGCGTCGGCGGCGGCGCCGGTCGCGGGCGGCGCAGCTCGGCGTAGACCGACCAGAGCACCGAGACGGCGGGGACGGCGACCACCGCGCCGATCACCCCGGCCGCGATGCTGCCCGCGAGCACCGAGACCGCGACCACCACCGGGTGCAGGCTCACCGCCCGGCTCATCACCAGCGGGTGGAGCAGATGGCCCTCGATCTGACCGATCACCACGATCAGCAGCAGCACCACGATCGCGATCACCGGGCCGCGGGCGGCCAGCGCCACCAGGGCGGCGACCAGCATCGCGATCGGGGAGCCGACCAGCGGGACGAACGAGGCGAGGAACTCCAGCACCGTCAGGGGCAGGGCGAGCGGCACGTCGAGGAGGAACAGCGAGATGCCGACCATGATCGCGTTGCTCGCCGCGACGACGAAGATGCCCCGGGTGTAGCCGGCGAAGGTCCGCCAGGCCACCCGCCCGCCCCGGTCGAGGTGGTCGGCGGCGGCCGGCGGCAGCTGGGCGGCGGTCCAGCCCCACATCCGCTCGCCGGAGTGCAGGAAGAACACCGACATGAAGAGCGCGAGCGCCGCGCCCGTCCCGATCTCGACCGCCCGGTGGGCGCCGTTGACGACCGTGCTGATCAGCGTCGCGCGGTGCTTGGCGGCGAAGTCGGAGACCTTCTGCTTGAGGTCGTCGAAGGACGTCGGCTCCAGGTGGAGGGGCGGTCCCTTCAGCAGCTTCTCCAGCCGGTCCAGGCCGCCCTGGAACTCCCTGGCGAGGCGTGACACGTCGTCCGCCACGTTCTCGCCGATCAGCGCGAGCAGGCCGGCCGGCAGCAGCAGCGCCACCGCCAGGCCGATCAGGACGGCGAGCGGGCGGGGTACCGCGCGGGCCGCCAGATCGACCAGCGGGCGGATCACCGAGGTGATCACCAGGGCGAGGAAGGCGGCCAGCGTGATCAGGTGGAACTGCCCCAGCACCGTGAGCACCAGGTACGCGGCCACCGCGACGACCAGCAGCCGCCAGGCGTAGTCGGAGAGCCGGCGCAGCCCCGGGCCCGCGCCGGGGGCGGCCGCCGCGGGAGCCGGCCTTCTGCGCGGGCCGGGCCGTCTCACCCGCATGCCGCACCGCCGGCCGCCGCGCCTGCCGGCGCGGCACCACGCGCGGGTGGGCGGCCGCCCGGCGTCGGGGGCCGGCGGTGGGACCGGGGGCTACGGGGGTGCGCAGGCGACATGGATCATGGATAGCGGGTGGGACGCCGCCCGGGCGGTTCCCGCGCCGACGGAGCGGGTGGCCGGGCGGCAAGCGGGTGGCCGGTGCGGGGTCGGTGGGCGGTGCGGGGTCAGTGGCCGGTGCGGGGTCAGTGGCCGGTGCGGGGTCGGTGGGCGGTGCGGGGTCAGTGGCCGGTGCGAGGTCGGTGGGCGGTGCGGGCCCGGCGCAGCAGGTAGAGCGCGGAGGCGGCGGCGAGGACGGCCATGCAGGCGGCGAAGACCAGGCCGGCGTCGGCCAGGCCGAGCGGTTCGGCGAGCAGGCCGACTCCGATGACCGGGATCGAGATGCCGAAGTAGGCGACCACGAAGAGCGCCGAGAGCGCGCCGCCGCGGTGCTCGGCGGGAGCGGCGGCGGCGATCTCGCCCACCGCGCCGCGCAGGCCCATGCCCTGGCCGGCGCCGCCCACCAGGGCGCTGAGCACCAGCGGCGGGAGGGTGGTCCGGGCGAGCGAGGCGGCCAGCAGGGCCAGCCCGGCGATGAGCACCAGGCAGCCGAGCGGGATCGCCCGTGCCGTACCCAGGCGGGGCACCAGGAGCTGGCCGAGGGTGGAGGCGAAGAAGGCCGTGAAGACGATCAGGCCGACGACCGCCGAGTTGTGGACGTCCAGGCTCTCGGCGAGGAAGGCGGGGCTGACCGAGGTGAAGACGCCCAGCAGGGCGAAGCCGGCGAAGGCGGCGATCCCGGCCGGCACGAACACCCCCCGGACCTCCGGTGGCAGCGACGGCCGGTGCGGCCGGGCGGTGCGCAGCGGCCGGGCCCCGTCGACCGTCTCCGGGAGGAACCAGAGGACCGCGAACGAAGCGGCGAGCAGCACCAGGTGCACGACGAACGGCAGCACCAGCGGCCCGGGCGCGTACTCGGCGAGCAGTCCCGACAGCAGGGGGCCGCAGCCGAGGCCGCCCATGTTGGCGGCGGTCGCCACGAAGCCCGCCCTGGCCTCGCGCCCCGGTGGGGCGAGTTCCAGCACGTACGCGGTGGCCGTCCCGGTGAACAGACCCGCCGACAGGCCGGACAGCAGCCGCCCCAGGCAGAGCAGCGGCAGACCGCCCTCCGCCAGGAAGGCGACGGCGCTGCAGGCCGCGAGCGCCAGCCCGGCGAGCAGCACGGGCCGGCGGCCGACGGAGTCGGAGACGTTGCCGACGAGCAGCAGGACACCGATCACGCCGAACGCGTAGACGGCGAAGACGACCGTCACCATCAGCTCGGAGAAGCCGAGCTCCGCCTGGTAGCGCCCGTACAGCGGGGTGGGCAGCGTGGTGCCCGCCATGCAGACGGCGAAGGCGGCGGCAGCCCCGAGGTAGCCCAGCCGTCCGGCGGCCGGCCGCGTGATCCGACGATCGGTCATCCGCCCACGCTAGGCACCGGGTCGGCGACGCGCGGGCCGGGCTGCGCCGAATGGCCGTGGCCCTCCGCAGGAGGAGGGTGCGGGCTCAGGGCGTCACGGCGGGACGCGGCACGGATTCGGCGTGCCGCCCGGCCGCCGGTAGCGGTCGTCACGGTGGCCGGGCTCTGAGCCGTGGCGGGACGGGCCCGGACGGCGAGGAGTGGGGGTACCCGCCGCCCGGGTCACGCTCTTCCCACCCGGTCCTCTTCTCACCCGGATCCGGCCGGACAAACCACCCGGTTCCCGGCGCGCCCCCAGGGGCGTTCCCGATCGCGACACGGCGGGGCCGAGGCTGCCTCCGCTCCGGACGGCCTGGTACAACGGGACGGCCGGCCCAGGGCGTCAGAGCCGTCCGCACGCCGGGCCGGACCGACCGGCTCCGGCCGGCGTCACCCACGTGCCCACCGAACGCATCGTGCCCCGGGGAGCAGTAGTCCATGAGGATCCACCTGACCAGCGTCTTCGTCGACGACCAGGCCGAGGCCCTGCGTTTCTACACCGAGGTGCTGGGCTTCGTGACGAAGCACGACGTCCCGCTCGGCCAGGACCGGTGGCTGACCGTCGTCTCGGCGGAGGATCCGGGCGGCACGGAGCTCCTGCTGGAGCCCAGCGGCCACCCCGCGGTGGGGCCGTACCGGAGGGCGCTGGTCGAGGACGGCATCCCGGCCGCCTCGTTCGCCGTGGACGACGTGCCCGCCGAGTACGAGCGGCTGCGCGCGCTCGGGGTCCGCTTCACCCAGGAGCCGCGTGAGATGGGTCCGGTGACCACGGCGGTGCTGGACGACACCTGCGGCAACCTGATCCAGCTCGTGCACGGCGGGTAGGAGCGGTCACGGCGGCGGGCGGCCTCAGGGAGCCGCCCGCGGGGTGGGCCCGTGCGTCGGACGGTGACGGGCCCGGCCGAACCGGCCGGAACCGCTCCCCCGCCCGTGGGAGCGATCTCGTGGGATCGAGGCGATCACCGGCGGTTGCGTCTCACACCCGCCTCGTCGCGTCACACCCGCCTCGGGCGCCCCGCGGGGCGGCCGAGGGCGCCCACCGCCGCGCCGGCGGCCGTGGCGGCGAGGGCCCAGAGGAAGGCCTGGTCCGAGGCGTCCGACCAGGCCGCCAGCCGGTGGGCCGCCCAGTGGACGTAGGGGATCAGCGCCACCGCGGCGGCCCCGGAGCCGAGGACGGCCAGGACGGGAACCGCGCGGCCGGTCGGCGCGGGGCCGCGCCGCAGGAACCACAGCATCGGCAGCAGGCCCACCGTCAGCACACTCGCCGGCAGCACCCCTGGCACCTTCGGAACCAGCTCGCCGCCGCAGAGGTACGCCGCGAGGCGGACCCAGAGGAGGCAGATTCCCTGACGGAGCAGCAGCTCGCGCGACCGCCCGGCCGGTCCGGCGGCGACCAGCAGCCGGGCGCCCGTGGCCGCCAGCACGCCGGCGAAACCGGCGGTCAGCGCCACGGGCAGGCCCAGCGCCGGACGGCGGGGCTGCTCGGGGACGACGATCGTCTGGTGGGCGGGGTAACTCCGGCGCGACCAGGTGCCGTCGGGGGTGCCGCGCACCAGTCCACCGTCCGGGTAGTGGGCCAGCACCGCCCAGCCCTCCGGCGCGGGGACGATGAACAGGTCGGCGGGGTACCCGGCGCGGCCCCCGGTCGGTTCCGCGCCGGGGGACGGCACGGCGGGGGACGGCACGGCGGGGGACGGCACGGCGGGGTCGACCGGTGCCCCGTCCACGCCGGTGGGTGACGGAGTCGGGGGCGGGAGCGGCTCGTCGCGCCACGGCGGACCGGGGTCGAACGCGGCCCGCCAGGTCCGGCCGCCGTCCTCGCTGATCTCGATCGGCGAGGTGGAGTCGAGCAGTCGGAAGCACGGCCCCGGCTCGCCCTCCAGGCAGTGGCCGTCCTGCGGCCGGCTGTTCCGCCGGGACTTCTCGACGTCACCGGACCGCTTCTCCTCCGTCCAGGTCGCGCCGCCGTCCTGCGACGCCCACCGGCCGGCTTCGGTGTCCAGGATCGCCCGCGCCCCGGCGTGCCAGAGGACGGGCCGCGGCGGCTCCGCGATCTCGGAGGTGGCCACCATGGCGACCACGGCCAGCGGCACGCCCAGCAGCGCCGCCCACCGCCGGGGCCGCCGCCTCGCCCGCGACCGCCTCCACAGCCACCAGGAGACGCCCAGCGCCGGCAGGGCCAGCAGGTCGCTCCGGTCCCCCTGGATCCGGCTCGGTACGCCGCTCCACGACCAGACGGTCGAGGCGAGTTCGCCACCGGCCTCGCCGGACTTCGCGACGGTGAACATCACCGCCGTGACCACCAGCCCGGCGATCGCCGGGCGGTCACCGCGCAGGCGCAGCAGCGGCGTCAGCAGGAGGGCCAGGACCACCGGCGAGACCAGCATCCACGCCAGGTCGCTGACCTTCCCGGTGACCGCACCCGGCCAGAGCCGTTTGGCGACATGGTCGTTGACCAGCAGCACCAGCACGGCGCCCGACGTCCCCGGGTGCCCCGCCCAGCGGACGACCGGCCGGACCAATCCCCACTCCCCCGTCCCGCGCATTCCACGAGCCTCCCCCGCCCGTGACACGGGCACGCCCCGCACCGTGTTCCGAACCGGGCACGGGTGTATGACGGAGCGTCAGGTTCCGGAAGCCGGTGGCGCCCGGCGCCGGTCGCCACCGGTCCCCGGGCTACCGCGGGGGGCGCTCCAGGACCAGGCGGATCTCGGTGACCTCGTACCCGGCACGATCGAACGCGGCGGCCATCGGGACGTTGACGGTGTCGGTGGTCGCGGTGATCCGCTCGGCGCCCGCCGCCGCGTGGAAGCGGGTGATCTCGGCCAGGATCTCGTCGATCAGGCCCCGGCCGCGCTGCTCCGGCACGACGCCCAGGTAGCCGACGTTGCGGTGGTAGGGCGTCGCGGAGGGGATCGCCATCCCGGCCGGCGTGCCGTCCGGGAGCTCGGCCAGCCGCCACCACGAGCGCTCGCCGGGGCAGCTCAGGTAGAACTCGAAGTCCTCCCGGGCCAGTTGCCCGGCGTCCATGGTGAGCAGCTCGTTCTGCGTCGCCAGGTCGAGGCTGTCCTGCGAGAGGCGCACGAAGGCCTCCAGGAACTCCTCGTCGGTGCCCTCGCGGAAGACCAGCCGCCCGGTCGGTTCGGCGGTCCCGCGCCGCGGGGTCCACTCGTAGCGGAGCCGCTCGATCTCCCGGGTCAGACCGGCCCGCTCCGCCGCCTGCCGGCGCCAGGCGACCGCCTCGGCCAGCTCGGGCTCCGCCCGCCAGCCGCGCGGCAGCGAGATGTTGTAGCCGGGACGGTTCCCGAAGGCGGCGTGGCCGGCCTCCAGCAGGGCGGTGGCGACAGCGGCCGGATCGGCCACCCCCGCGCGGACCTGGAGGCAGTCCAGCGCGATCGGGCGCTCGCTGTCGGAACGGCCCCACCACAGGGCGCGGGCCAGGATCCCGCCGTCCTCGTCCTGGGCGACCCAGACCCACTCGGGGCGGATCCGGTTCTCGGCGAGCTCCTCGCGGACCTTCTCGGCGGTCAGGGCGGGGACGGGCCCGTCGGCCGGGTAGGCGACGGCACGGTCCAGGACGGAGGGGTCTGCGGTAGCAGCACGGAAGATCATCCGGAGATGATCACACAAGCCCGACCGCCCCGGCCGCCTCCGTCCGGCGGGGTGGCCGGTCTGCGGGGGTCAGGCGGCGTGCGCCGCCAGGAAGGCTCCGGCGTGGGCGGCGGCCTCCTCCTTGCTCGCGCACCGGGTGTCGGCGGCGCCGCGCGTGCCGTCCGCACCCTCGCCCGACCAGCTCCAGCCGCCGGACTCCGGGGCCCGCACCAGCTCGGCCGTACCGCCGAACAGCCGCAGGGCCGCGCCTGCCCGCCCCGCGGGGCGGGTGACCGCCTCGGGCCACTTCTTGCGCGCGCCCTGCCGGGTGATCCCCCACACCGCGCCGAGCTGCTCGTAGCTCGCGCCGTAGGAGCCGGCGGTGCCGGCCGCGATCGCCGTCAGCCGCTTGACCTCCGCGTCCACCATCTTCCAGGCGGCGAGGACGGACAGGGTCACCTCGACCGGCTCCGCCTCCCACATCCGCTCCTCGGGCAGCCCGGACGTGCGCGCGTGGAGGGCCGAGGCGAGCGGATTCAGGGCGTCGAGGAGCGCCTTGGCCAGCTGTGCCTGCTCTTCCAGGGTGATCTCAGCCGAAGTCATACGACAACTCTAGTTTCCGAAAACGCATCTGGCAACCTTTGTTACCGAACGCGGACACGAAGCGACGGCCGATCGGACGGGATGTCAGAAACCTTGCGGCGGAGCGAGGATGGCACGGCACCCGGGGCGCACCCGGGTGGCGAGCACGCGACCCGACCCGCCCGACAGGGCGCGAACGGGTGAAGCATGTCACGGCTTCGCCCCGTCCCCCGGCAGGGCCCGGGCGGGTAGGTTCCTGCGTCCAAGGGGAGGAGACTCCCCCCTCGGGCGCAGGTCCCGCCGTCAAGAGTTCCTCCGACGAGAGAGGCACGAGTGATGTCTGCACAGGACGCCACGCACCACCCCCCGCTGCGCATCGGTGTGGTCGCCGAATCGGCCACCGGGGAGACCCGCGTCGCCGCGACACCCTCGACGGTGCGCGGACTGCTGGCGCTCGGCTACGAGGTCGCGGTCGAGTCCGAGGCCGGCGCGGCCTCCGGCTTCGCCGACGAGGCCTACACCGAGGCCGGCGCGCGGATCGGGGACGCCTGGCGGGCCGACATCGTCCTGAAGGTCAACGCGCCGTCCACCGACGAGATCGCCCGGCTGAGTGACGGCGCGACCCTGGTCGGCCTGCTCGCACCGGCCCAGCGGCCCGACCTGCTGGAGGCGCTGTCCGCGCGCCCGGTCACCGCGCTCGCCCTGGACGCGGTGCCCCGGATCTCGCGCGCGCAGTCGATGGACGTGCTCAGCTCGATGGCGAACATCGCCGGGTACCGGGCCGTGATCGAGGCCGCCCACGTGTTCGGCCGCTTCTTCACCGGCCAGGTGACCGCCGCGGGCAAGGTCCCGCCGGCGAAGGTCCTGGTGGCCGGCGCCGGCGTGGCCGGGCTCGCCGCCATCGGCGCCGCCTCCAGCCTGGGGGCGATCGTCCGGGCGACCGACCCGCGGCCCGAAGTCGCCGACCAGGTCAAGTCGTTGGGCGGCGAGTACCTCCCCGTGCGGGTCGCCCAGGAGGCGAGCACCGACGGCTACGCCAAGGCGACCTCCGCCGACTACGACCGGGCCGCCGCCGAGCTGTACCACGCGCAGGCCCAGGACGTGGACATCGTGGTCACCACCGCGCTGATCCCCGGGCGGACCGCCCCGCGGCTGCTCACCGCCGCGGACGTGGCAGCGATGAAGCCCGGCAGCGTCGTGGTGGACATGGCCGCCGCCCAGGGCGGCAACGTCGAGGGAACGGTGGCGGGCCGCACGGTGGTCACCGCCAACGGCGTCACCCTGATCGGCTACACCGACCTCGCGGCCCGGCTGCCCGCCCAGGCCTCCCAGCTGTTCGGGACCAACCTGGTCAACCTGCTCACCCTGCTGACCCCCGGCAAGGACGGGCGGCTGGTCCTCGACTTCGACGACGTGGTCCAGCGCGCGGTGACCGTGGTCCGGGCGGGCGAGGTCACCTGGCCGCCACCGCCGGTGGCCGTCTCGGCCGCGCCCGCCGCGCAGCCCGCGGCCCCGCCGGCCGCGCCGGAACCGAAGCGGCCCCGGCTGACCCCGGCCGCCCGCTTCGGCCTGATCGGCCTCGGCATGCTGGCGATGTTCCTCCTCGTCGCCGTGGCACCGGCCCAACTCGCCGAGAACTTCACGGTGTTCGCGCTCGCGGTGGTCATCGGCTACTACGTGATCGGGAAGGTCCACCACGCCCTGCACACCCCGCTGATGTCGGTGACCAACGCGATCTCCGGGATCGTCGTGGTCGGCGCGCTGCTGCAGATCGGACACGGGGGTGCGCTCGTCACCGTCCTGTCCTTCGTGGCCATCCTGCTGACGAGCGTGAACATCTTCGGCGGCTTCGCCGTCACCCGCCGCATGCTGTCCATGTTCTCGAAAGGCTGAGCCCCGATGACTACCACGACGGCCGCCCATGCCGCGGACCTGGTCGCCGCCCTGTTGTTCATCCTCAGTCTGGCCGGGCTGTCCCAGCACCGCACCTCCCGCGCCGGGGTCGTCTACGGCATCGCCGGCATGGCGCTCGCCCTGGTCGCCACCGTCGTGCTGGCGTCCCGCAGCATCACCGCCGGCGCGGTCGCCCTGATCGTCGTCGCGATGGCGCTGGGCGCCGTGATCGGGCTGTGGCGGGCCCGGCAGGTCGAGATGACGCAGATGCCGGAACTGATCGCCGTGCTGCACAGCTTCGTCGGCCTCGCCGCGGTGCTGGTCGGCTGGAACAGCTACCTGGAGGTCGAGTCGCGGGGCTCGGCCCAGGTCGCCGTCGCCGCCGACCTGCTGCGGATCCACCACGCCGAGGTCGTGATCGGCATCTTCATCGGCGCGGTGACCTTCACCGGCTCCGTCGTCGCCTTCCTCAAGCTGTCCGGCCGGATCGCCTCGCGGCCGCTGATGCTGCCCGGCAAGAACGCGCTGAACCTCGGCGCGCTGGGCGTGTTCGTCGCACTGACGGTCTGGTTCACCGTCAGCCCGGGCCTCGGCCTGGTGATCGCGGTGACCGCGCTCGCCCTCGCGCTGGGCTGGCACCTGGTGGCCTCGATCGGCGGCGGCGACATGCCCGTCGTCGTCTCGATGCTCAACAGCTACTCGGGCTGGGCCGCGGCCGCCGCCGGGTTCCTGCTCGACAACAACCTGCTCATCGTCACCGGCGCGCTGGTCGGCTCCTCCGGCGCCTACCTCTCGTACATCATGTGCCGGGCGATGAACCGCTCCTTCATCTCCGTCATCGCCGGCGGCTTCGGCATCGAGGCACCGTCCGGCGGGACGGAGGAGCAGGGCGAGCACCGCGAGGTGCGCGCCGAGGAGGCGGCGCGGCAGCTCGCACAGGCCCGGTCGGTCGTCATCACCCCCGGGTACGGGATGGCGGTGGCGCAGGCGCAGCACCCGGTCGCCGAGCTCACCCGCCGGCTGCGCGAGCGCGGCGTCGACGTCCGCTTCGGGGTCCACCCCGTCGCCGGGCGGCTGCCGGGGCACATGAACGTGCTGCTCGCCGAGGCGAAGGTCCCGTACGACATCGTCCTGGAGATGGACGAGATCAACGACGACCTCGCCGCCACCTCCGTCGTCCTCGTCATCGGCGCCAACGACACCGTGAATCCGGCCGCCACCGACGACCCGACCAGTCCGATCGCCGGCATGCCGGTGCTGCGGGTGTGGGAGGCGGAGCAGGTGATCGTCTTCAAGCGGTCGATGGCCTCCGGCTACGCCGGGGTCCAGAACCCGCTGTTCTTCCGCGAGAACACCGCCATGCTCTTCGGCGACGCCAAGCAGAGCGTCGAGGACATCCTGCGCGCCCTCGACGACGACGGCCGGGACGCCCCGGCCCCGGCCGCCCGCCGGACGGCGGCGGCCGGCCGGAGCGCCGGGTAGACCCCCCGGCCGACCGTTCCCGCGGCCCGGCGGCGGGAACGGTCGGCCGGATCGTTCCGGGCCCGGAAGAGCCCGGAAGGATCCGGCCCGGAAATTCCTCCGCCGCCGTGTCGATCCGCGGCCGTCCCGTTCGACCTGGGATAGAGAGGACCGAAGAACGGTCCCCGGGACGAAGGAGAGCAGTCGTGGCGAAGTACATGTTGATCATGCGGGGCAGCGACGAGTCGATCGCGAAGATGATGGAGACGCCGTTCGACGAGATGCTCGCGACCATGGGCCGCTACAACGAGGAGCTGATCCGGGCCGGCGTGCTCGTCGCGGCCGAGGGCCTGGACGACGCGGCGCAGGGCGTGGTGGTCGACGTCAGCGGGGAGACCCCGGTTGTCACCGACGGCCCGTACGGTGAGACCAAGGAACTGTTCGGCGGCTTCTACATCCTCGACGTGGCCTCGAAGCAGGAGGCGGTCGAGTGGGCCAAGCGGCTGCCGTCCTTCCCCGGCACCAAGATCGAGATCCGGCGCGTGCCGGGGATCGACGAGTTCCCGCAGGACAACGAGTGGATCATCAAGGAACGGGCATGGCGCGAGCGGACCGGCCAGCTCTGACACCTCCGGCACCGGACGATCCGCCGGGCGGCGAGGCCGCCCGGCGGGCGGTCGAGGCCCTCTGGCGGATCGAGTCCGCGCGGATCGTCGGCGCGCTCACCCGGTACACCGGGGACTTCGACCTGGCCGAGGACGTCGCGCAGGAGGCCCTGGCCCAGGCGCTCGTCGCCTGGGCGCGCGACGGCGAGCCGGCCAGCCCGGTGGGCTGGCTGCTGAACACCGCCCGGCGGCGCGCCATCGACCACTTCCGCCGCCGTGCCGCCCTCGACAACCGCTACGCCGCGCTGGCCGGCGGGCTCGGCGAGGGCGGGGCGAGCTCGGGCGCCGAGCCGCCCGCGGACCGGTCCGACGACCCGCCCTGGGACCCGGACCGGATCGAGGACGACGTCCTCGCGCTGATCTTCGTGGCCTGCCACCCCGTGCTGTCGCCCGAGGCCCGCACGGCGCTGACCCTGCGCGTGGTGGCCGGCCTCTCCAGCGAGGAGATCGCCCGGGCCTTCCTGGTACCCGTGCCGACCGTCCAGGCGCGGATCACCCGGGCGAAGAAGACGATCGGCGCGGCCGGGGTGCCCTTCGAGCTGCCCCCGGCGACGGAACGGCGCGAGCGGCTCGGCGGGGTCCTCAGCGTGCTCTACGTGATCTTCACCGAGGGCTCGACGGCGACGTCCGGCGACCGGCTGCTGCGCCCCGGTCTCGCCTACGAGGCGATCCGGCTGGCCCGCACGCTCACCGCGCTGCTGCCCGCGGAACCGGAGGTGTTCGGGCAGCTCGCCCTCTTCGAGCTCACCGCCGCGCGCTTCCCCGCGCGCACCGGTCCGGACGGCGAGGCCGTGCTGCTGGAGGACCAGGACCGCCGGTTGTGGGACCGCTCCGCCGTCCGCCGCGGCCTGGCCGCGCTCACCCGGGCGACGGCCGCCGGGCGCGGCCTCGGGCCGTACGGCCTGCAGGCGGCGATCGCCGCCTGCCACGCCACGGCCCCCTCCGTCCCGGAGACCGCCTGGGACCGGATCGTGCTGCTCTACGAGGCGCTCGGCCGGGTCGCGCCCTCCCCCGTGGTCGAACTCAACCGGGCGGTCGCCGTCGCCATGGCGTCGGGGCCGCAGGAGGCGCTGCCCCTGGTCGACGCGCTGGCCGCCGCCGGCCGGCTGTCCGGCTCCCACCTGCTGCCGAGCGTGCGCGGCGAGCTGCTCTCCCGGCTGGGCCGCACCGCCGAGGCGCGGGCGGAGCTGGAACTCGCCGCCCGGCTCTGCCGCAACGCCCGCGAGCGGTCGGTCCTGCTGCGCAAGGCGGCGACGCTCGGCTGACGCCGCGTCACCTCGCCTACGGGAACCGGGCGTCTCCCCCCGGCGTCCTCCTCCGCGACGAGGACGGCCGGGGTGCGGGGGCGGCCGTCCCTCGGGTCGGGCGGCCCCCGCTCCGGTACACCAGGGGAACGCCGATGATCGAGTACTTCCGTGGCCGCGGCCGGGCCGTCAGGATCGGCTGGGCGGCGGCCCTCCTGGCGCTCCTCCCGGTGGTCGCCGACTTCCACTTCGAGAACACCGTCCGGGAGAACGGCGAGATCACCGGCTACAGCTACCTCAGCGTCTCGGCCATCGTCGCCGCGCTCTGCGGAGCCGTCTACGCGTTCAGGCGCTTCTCGGCGGCCCGGTACGACGGGGCGCTGACCGGGGCCGTCAAGGCCGCGCTGGTCGCCGTCGTGCTGGTCAGCCTGGTCCAGGGCGTGCGCGGCTCGGGGGTGGTGCCCGCGCAGACCGAGTGCCGCGCCTCCTACAGTCTCCACCTCTGCCGCCCGGCCGACACCGCCCGCGGCTGACCGGCCATGGCCCGCGCCGCTGGGCCGAGCGGGTGGGGTCGGGCGGGGACCGGTGTGGGAGCCGGGGGTGACCACGGGTCGGGGCGGGAGGCTGGTGCTCCGGAGCCGGCGGCAGGCAGGAGAGAGCCCGTGAGTGAGCCCAGCCGTCGAGGTGTCCGCGGCCGCGCGGCGGTGGGCGGTGCGGACCTGTCCGCCGACCCCGGGGTACTCGGGACGGCGCTCGCCGTGGTGCTGGCGTTCTCCTTCGCCGAGGGCTCCTGGCAGTGGTTCTCCACCTACCTCGGTGTGACGCTGCTCGCGGTGGTCCTCTCCTTCGGCCGGGTGCCGGTCCGCACACCGGGCCGACGCGTCAGCTATGCCTGCAGCCTGGCGGCGTACGCGCTGGTCGTGGGCCTCTGTGTGGCCCTGGCGCTGGCCCCGGCGCTGCAGCGCTGGGACTGGCTGTTCCCGATGCCGGGCACCCGGCAGTCCTGCCCGGAGGCGGGCCGGTACGAGAGCCTGCGGACCCAGGCCGCCCTGGGAGGCCTGGCCGGGGCGGACCCCGACGCGCTGGAGTCCGCGCAGCGGGAGCAGAGCCGCGCGGTCGTCGACGACTGCCTGGCGGCGACGACGACCCACTGGCTGCCGGTCTACGCGCTGGGGGCGGCCCTGCTGGTGGGGGGTGCGGCCGCGTGGTCGTCGGGGCGGGCGAGGACGCGCGGGACGACCGCGGCCTCCGCCTGAACTCCGGCCGCCCCGCGGGCGGGCACGGGCGCCCGGGACGGCGGCCGTACCGGTCAGCGCGCGGTGAACGTCGCTTCGGTGAAGGAGGCGACCTCGGTGAAGCCCAGCCGCCGGTACAGCTCCACGGCGGCCGCGTTGTCCGCGCGGACGTTCAGCCCGATGTGGTCGCTGCCGTCCGCGAGCTGCCGGCAGAGCGCGGCCACGCAGGCCCCGGCCGCGCCCTGGCGCCGGACCGCGGGGTGCGTCGTGACGTTGCCGAGCACGGCCACCCGCTGGACGGGCGACCAGGCGTGCACGCCCGCGACGGCGACCAGCCGGCCGTCCCGGCGGGCGCCGACGTACTGGCCGGTGTCGAGCATCCGGTCGTCGAACCAGTTCCCCGGGTAGGCCTCGGCGAACAGCTTCACCAGCTCGGGCAGGTCCGCGCGGCCCAGCGGGACCGGCGCCCACGGGTCGGCGGGGTGCGCCGCCGCGCGCTCCGGGTCGGTCAGCACCATCCGCAGCAGGGTGCCGTGGCGGCGCACCTCGTACGCCTCGGCCAGCACCTCGGCCGCGTCGCCGGTCAGGTGGCCGAAGAAGCGGCGCGGCAGGACCGGCAGCAGTTCCCGGACCAGCTCCTCCACCTCCGGTGCCTCGGCGGCCCCGCCGAAGGCCAGCAGGGTGGGGGTGTCGCCGACCGCGTACAGCAGCGCCACCGGGCCGTCCGGGGCGAGGCCGTACCAGGAGGTGTGCGGCCACAGCAGGTCGTCGAGGTCACCGAGTTCCATCAGGTGCAACGCCGGGTCCCGTCGGAAGCGGGCTTCGAGGGCGGCTCGGTCGTGCAGGCTCCGCAAAGGCATCGGGCCAGCATACGGAGGCCGCCGGGCCGGCCGGCCGGAGGCTCAGGAGGTGAGCTGCCCGGGCCGGCCCGGCACCCAGAGCGGCACCGGACCGGCCTGGGCCATCGACCGGATGGCGTACTCCTCCAGCGTGGCGGCCGCCCTGCCCGGGTCGTCGCCGCTCAGTTCCGCCAGGGCGGTGGCGGCGGAGCGGGCGCAGGCGAGGATGAGCGCGAGCGTGTCCTGGCGGCGGTGCCGGCGGCGGACGTAGGCCTCGGACCGTTCGGCTATGCGGCGGTCGTGGCACTCCCGCTCCGCCGCCGCGTCGGGGCCGTCGGCGGTCGCCGCCTGCACGCCGTGCCAGAGCAGGGCGAGCGCGACGGGCTCGACCGGGTGGGCGGTGTCGGAGCACCGGGACCGCTCGTGCGCCTCGGCCGACTCCCGGCCCAGCAGCTCCAGCGCCGCCGGCCCGTCCCCGTCGCGGGTCAGCAGGACCAGCTCCGCCGCCCGGCGGACGAGCTGGTGCAGGGCCGCGCCCGCCGGCACCCGGAGCCCGGGCGCGGCCGGGTCGGCGAAGGCCAGCCAGGTGTCGGCGAACGAGGCCGCCCGCAGTTGCCACAGCCAGGGCCGGGCCCCGGCCCCGAGCCGTTCGCCGGTCGCCAGCCGGATCAGCCCCACGGCGGCGAGATCCGCCGCATCGGTGTCCGACCCGAGCCCGAACAGCCGTCCACTCCTCATCACGCACCCCCGTCAGCGCCATCACTCTGTGACGCGCACATCTCACCACATTGGGACGCGGACGAACTGGCCACGGCCCCCGATGAGACCCACGACACGTGGCCGGCCGGCTACCCCGGGCCGCTCACCGGAGGTGCCGGCGCCCGGCGGCGCCCCGTGTCAGGAGGGCGTAGACCCCGGCGGCGGTGAGCAGGCCGGCCGGCAGCGAGAAGTCCAGGCCGAGGGCGCCGGCGATCGGACCCGTGTAGAGCGTGTCCACGCTGAGCGCGCCGGCGGTGACGCCCGCCGCGATCGCGGCCGCGCCCGCCGGGTTGACGCCCCCGGTGTACCAGAACGGGCCGCCCGGGGTCTCGTCGGTCAGCGCCGGGCCGTCGTAGCGGCCCCGCCGCAGCAGGACGTCGGTCGCGTAGACGGCCGTGCTGGGACCGAGCAGGACGACGGTGAGCTGGAGGACGTCGCTGACGGTGTCGAGGAAGTCGGCCACCAGCAGCGCGTACAGGGTCAGCGCGACCGAGACGGCGCCGTCGACCAGCACGCTGAGCGAGCGGCGGATCCGCAGGCCGACGGCCTGGAGGGCGAGGCCGGCGCTGTAGGCGGTCAGCGCGTTGAGCGAGATCGTGCCGAGGACGAGCGCGAGCAGGAAGACCGGGGTGAACCAGCCGGGCAGCAGGGACTCCAGCGCGCGCTGCGGGTCGGTCATGTCGACCGCGGTGGCGGCGAAGGCGCCCAGCGAGCAGACCACGACGCTGGGCAGGAAGCCGCCGAGGGCCGTCCAGCCCGCGACCGCCCGGGGGGAGGCGGTGCGCGGCAGGTACCGGGAGAAGTCGGCGCTGGTGGTGTACGACAGCGGGCCGGCGGCGATCAGGGTGACCCCGGCGGCGAGGGCGGCCCACAGGGCGCCGCCGCTCAGCGGTTCGGCCGGCCGGTACCCGAAGTCGGTGCGGCCGAGCACGCGGACGGCGACGACGGCGAAGACGGCGGTCAGGACGAGGGTGATCGGGAGGTAGAGCTTCATGATCGCGCCGTGGCCGTAGACGCTGATGGCGAGGGTGAGCGCGGCGACGACCACCACCACGACGGCCTTGACCCCGGTGGTGGCGGGGATGCCGACCTTCTCGACCAGGGAGAAGGCGGCGACCGCGGCGGCGGCCAGGTTGAGCGCGAAGTAGCAGACCGAGATCGTCCAGCCGGTGACCGCGTTGTTGACCCGGTTGCCGCGGACGCCGTAGAGCGCCCGGGTGATCACCTCGCTGGGGGTGCCCGAGGCCGGGCCGGAGACCGCGAGCAGGCCGGTCAGCAGCCAGCACAGGTTGCCCGCCACGATCACCGCGACGGCCTGCCAGAGGCTGAGGCCCATCAGGACGAGGGCGCCGCCGACCACCAGGCTGAGGTAGTTCACATTGGCCGCGGCCCAGACGCCGAACAGGTCGCGGGGGCGGCCGCGGCGCTCGGAGTCGGGGATGTGGTCGATGCCGTGCGCCTCCACCCGGGTGGCCCGGTCGGTGGTGCGCGGGGGGTTGGGGACCTCCGTGTGGGGGTCTGGAATCGTGGATTCCATGGAGTCCTCCGAAATGTCGAGCACAGGAGCGGGCTTGTCTATTGGTCGCACATCCAATAGCGTGCCGGGCATGCCGTCAAGCGTTCCGCCGAAACGGGTCCGCAAGACCCCCGAGGCCCGCCGCGCCGAGATCGTGACCCTCGCCGCGACGGTCGCCCTCACCGAGGGCCTGGAGTGCCTCACGCTCCGACGGATCGCCGACGAGCTGGCCGTCCGGCCCGGTCTGATCAGCCACTACTTCCCGGTCGCCGAGGACCTGGTCACCGAAGCCTTCGCCACCGCGGCGACGGCCGAGCTGGACGAGCTGATCCCGGCCGACCGGCCGGCGGGGCAGGCCCTCGGCCGGCTCGCCCGGTTCCTCGCCCGGACCACCGGCGAGGAGTACGACGACCTCAGCCGGCTCTGGCTCAACGCCCGGCACCTCAGCCGGTTCCGGGCCGGACTGCGCGAGCAGGTCGGCCGCCAGGAGGCACTCTGGCGCGACCGGCTGACCGGCCTGATCACCGACGGCGTCGACAGCGGGGCCTTCCGCACGGACGATCCCGCCTTCGCCGCCGTCCAGATCCTCGTCGTCCTCGACGGGCTCGGCGTCCACGCCAACACCGACCGCAGCGGCCACCCGCCGGCCGCGAAGGCGCTGGCCGCCACCACCGCCGAACGCGCCCTGGGCCTGGCCGCCGGCACCCTCACCGAGCCGACCGCCGTCCCCTGACCCGCCCGCCCGACCCACCGAGGGCCGCCGTCCGGCGGCCCGGCGAACGCAAGGAGCCGCCCGTGCCCACCGACCTCGTCCTGCTCTCCGGCCGACTGCTCGACCCGGGCACCGGCGCCTTCCTGCCGCACACCGCCCTCGCAGCCGGCGGCGGCCGGATCACCCACCTCGGCGACGACCGGGAGATCCGGGCGCTCGCCGGCCCGGCGACCACCGTGATCGACCTCAAGGGCGCGGTGGTCACCCCCGGCCTCGTCGACGGCCATCTGCACCCGGTCTCCGGCGCCGAGCGCACCATGGGCGTCGACCTCTCCGGCTGCGCCGACCTGCCGGCCGTCCGGGAGGCGCTGGCCCGGGAGGTCCGGGGCCTCACCCCCGGCGGCTGGCTGCGCGGCTGGGGGCTCGACCCCAACGCCTTCGGCGACCTGCCGGTCGGGGCGGCCGCCCTGGGCGCCGTGCTCGACGGCCTCCCCGCGGCGCTCGACCTCTTCGACGGCCATTCGATGGTCGTCAGCCGGCGCGCGCTCGAACTGGCCGGCATCGACGGACCGCGCGCCTTCGAGCAGGCCGCCGAGATCGTCTGCGACCCGACCGGCCGCCCCACCGGGCTGCTGCTGGAGGACGCCGCCTGCGACCTGGTCGAGGCCGTCGCCCCCCGGCCCACCGCCGACCAGGTGCGCGAGCGGGCCGCGGCCGTCCTGCGCGACATGGCCGCCGCCGGCCTGACCGGCGGTCACGCCATGGACGCCAACGGCGACAGCCTCGCCACCTACGCCGCACTGGAGGCCGAGGGCGCCCTCGCCCTGCGGCTGCGCATCGCCCCCTGGCTCCAGCCCGACGCCGACACCGAGGCCCTCGCCGCACTGATCCGGCTCCAGGGCACCGGCGGTGACCGCTGGCGGGTGGACGGGGTGAAGCTGTTCATGGACGGCACCATCGACAACGGCACCGCCTGGCTGGAACACCCCGACCGCCACGGCCAGTCCACCCACGCCTTCTGGCCCGACCCCCTGGCCTACACCCGGGCGATCGAGCGGCTCCACCGGGCCGGCGTGCCCACCGCCACCCACGCGATCGGCGACGCCGCCGTCCGGCACGCGCTCGACGCCGTCGAGCGGGCGCAGGCCGACCCGGTCGGCCCCGGGCGGGCCGTCCGGCACCGGATCGAGCACATCGAGACCGTGCCCGACGACACCGTGTACCGGTTCGGCCCGCTCGGCGTCGTCGCCTCCATGCAGCCCACCCACTGCACCGACTACACCCGGGCCGACCACACCGACAACTGGTCCCGGCGGCTCGGCGAGGAGCGTGCCTCGCGCGCGTTCCGCTGCCGCGACCTGTGGGACGCCGGCGCCACCGTCGTCCTCGGCTCGGACTGGCCGATCGCCCCCTACCCGCCGCTGGGCGTGATGGCCGGAGCCCGCCACCGCCGCCCCAGCCGCGACCTCACCGAGCCGCCGCACGGGATCGAGCAGGCGCTCACCCCGCTGGAAGCCCTCCGGGGCATGACCGTCAACCCCGCCCGGGCCGCCGGGGAGGAGGGGACGGCCGGCCGGCTCGCCGTCGGCCACCGGGCCGACCTGACCGTGCTGGCCGACGACCCGCTCACCGTCCCCAGTACCGAACTGGCCGCACTGCCGGTCCTGTTGACCGTCGTGGACGGGCGGCCGACGCACCGCTCCCCCGGCCTCTGACCGGGCCGACACGATCCGGCGGCGCCGGGCCCGGGCGCCCCAGGTGCCCGGGCCCGGCGCCGCCGTCGGCATCTTCTGACGGCCCGATAGCTAAATCATCGACATACTCTGATCATTTAGCTATGCTCGCCCCCATGGCTAACCGTCAACTACAGGAGCCGACCAGGCTCGTGCTCACCGCGCTGGCCGACGCCCCCCGGCACGGCTACGCGATCGTCCAGGAGGTGCTGGCCATCTCCGGCGGCCGGACCAAGCTCCTCACCGGCACCCTCTACACGGCACTGGACCGCCTCCTCCAGCAGGGGCTGATCCGGATCGACCACGAGGAGACCGTCGCGGGCCGGATGCGCCGCACCTTCGCCCTCACCGAGGAGGGCCGGCAGGTGCTCGGCGAGGAGACGGAGCGCCTGCGCGCCGGCGTCGCCGAGGCCGACCGCAGGCTCGCCCTCGGCCGCGGGCCGAACCCCGGACGCGGAACCGGCCTCAGCACGCCCCGACTGAACGGAGCCACCGCATGAGCACGCACGCCCAGGCCACCCCGCCGCCCGCCAGGCTCGCCCTGCTGGGGCTCTACCCCGCCGCCTACCGGTCCTCGCACGGCGAGGAGATCGCCGCCGTCTTCGCGGAGTCCGTACAGGACGGCGACCGCCGCACCGTCCTGCGCGAGTGGACGGCCCTCGCCGCGCACGCCGTCCGGCTGCGGACCCGGCTCAGCTCACGCGACCCCGCCGGCCGCGTCCTCGCCGGCGCGGCGCCGTTCACGCTCGCCGGCGGCGCGGCCCTGGCCACCGTGCACCTGGTGATGAGCCTCTTCCTCACGGTGCCCCGGGTGGACCTGTTCAGCCCGAACGCCACGGCCACCGCCGTGGTGGGCGCGGGGCAGACCGCGCCCTGGATCCTCGCACTGGTCCTCGCCGCGCTCGGGCACTGGGGCCACGCCCGGCTGCTGGTCCTGGCCGGCGTCCTCGCCGGGGCCGGCGCTCCGGCCGCCTTCCTCGTGTACCCGTCGGGGGCGTTCCTCCAGTACGTCTTCCTGCTCCCGCTCTGGCTGCTGCTCGCCGTGCCGGTCCTGATCGCCCCGCCGGACGCCGTCGACCGGTCCGCACGCGGCCGCACCGGGGCGGCGCTCGCCGCCGTCGCCGTGGCACTGCCGATGACCGCGCTCGTCCTGCGCTGGCCGTGGGCCGGCCCCGGGGACCTCTCCGAGCCCGTCTTCTCCGACGGCCTGCGGACCCTCCTCGACGTCTCCACGGCCTGGCCCGCCCTGGTGATGACGATCGCCTACCTCGTCCAGCTCGCCGCCGCCCGCCCCGACCGGCTGCGGGCCGCCGGCGCCGCCCTGGCCGTCCTCCCCTGGACCGCCATGCTGGCCCCGCCCTACTACTGGGCGCCGCCGATCGGGTTCGCCGAACTCGCCCGCGACGCCGGGGTCGTGGCCGCCTTCCTGGCCGTCGCCACCGCCCTCGCCGCGCTGCGCCGCACCCGCGCCACCGCCCCGGAGCCGGTCGAACCGGCCTGACGGCGGCGCCCCGACCGGCGTGACCGGTCGGGGCCCGCACGGGGGCCGGCCGGTCTCAGGCGCCGTCGACGAGCCGTTGCAGCGCCGGGGCGTACAGGTCGGCCAGCCGCTCGGGGGTGGCGCGGTCGCCCGCGCCCGGGCGGTGCAGGCTGAGCGTCGCGCCGAGCCCGAGCAGCTGGCCGGCGATCAGCTCGGCGCGCAGTTCGGCGTCCGGCCCCGGCAGGGAGGCGGCGAGGCGGTCCGTCACCTGGTGGCGGAACCGCTCGCGCAGCAGGGTCCGCTCGTCGTCGTTGCCGAGCGAGAAGACCACGCGCAGCAGGGGGTCGCCGCGCTGTTCCCGGCGCATCCGGACCACGGTGAGCACCAGGTGGCGGCCCAGCGCGCCGGGTTCGGCGGCGAACAGTTCGTCCGCCGCCGGCCCGAAGTCGGCGACGGTGTTGAACAGGTGCTCCTTGCTGCCGAACCGCTTCACGATCAGCGACGGGCTGACGCCCGCGTCGGCCGCTATCCCCCGCATGGTGACGTCGGCGTAGGGGCGCAGGGCGAAGGCCCGGCGGGCGGCGCGCAGGATCGCGTCCCGCCCGGTGCCCTGCTCGGCCTCGCCGAGCTGTTCGGGCCGCCCGGTCACCGGCCCGGTGGCCGGTTCGGTCGCGCCGGTCTCGTCGGCGATGGTCATGCGCTCTCCTGGGCCGGGGCCGCCGGGGTCGTCACCCCGACCGTACCGGCTGCGGCGGGGCCCGGGCGCGCCGTGCGGCCGGCGGGCAGGAAGAGGGTCGCGACCAGCGCGGCGGCGGCCATCCCGGCCGCGATCAGGAAGATCAGCAGATAGGCGTGCAGGGTGGGGGCGGTGCGCCCGGCGACGGTGAACGTGACGTGGGCGAGCACGGCGGTGACCACCGCGCTGCAGCAGGCCTGCCCGACCGAGCGCATCAGCGTGTTCAGCCCGTTCGCCGCACCCGTCTCGCTGACCGGCACCGCCCGCATCACCAGCGCGGGCAGCGCCGAGTACGCGAGGGCGGTGCCGGAGGCGACGACGGTGGCCCCGGCCACGATCAGCCAGAGGCTGTGACTGGTGAAGAACCGCACCAGGTAGCCGACCACCATCACGGACGCCGCGACGGCGAGCGTCGTCCGGGGGCCGTACTTGGCGGAGATCCGGGCGGACAGCGGGGACAGCGCGACCATCGCCAGGCCGCCCGGCAGCAGGCAGAGGCCGCCCACCACGATCGAGGCGCCGAGACCGTAGCCGGTCTCCTTGGGCTCCTGCACCATCTGCGCGGTGACCAGGGAGTTCGCGTAGAAGGCGAAGCCGATGAGCATCGCGGCCAGGTTGGTCAGCAGCACCGCGGGCCGGGCCGAGACCCGCAGGTCCACCATCGGCGAGGTGGTGCGCAGCTCGTACCGGCCCCAGAGCAGCCCGAGCAGCAGCGAGCCGCCGAGCAGGCCGAGCGTGCGCGGCGAGGTCCAGCCCCAGCCGGCGCCCTGGGTGATCGCGAGCAGCAGGCCGACCAGGACGGCGCCGAGGCCGAGGGTCCCGGGGAGGTCGAAGCGCCCCCGGGAGCGCAGCGGCGACTCCGGCACGATCCGGAGCACCAGGGCGATGTCCAGCACGCCGAGCGCGGCGGAGGCCCAGAACATGGTGTGCCAGTCGAAGTTCTCCACGACCAGCGCCGCCACCGGCAGCCCTATCGCGGCGCCGATGCCGAGGGTGGAGCTCATCAGGGCGATGGAGGGCAGCACGCGCTCGGGCGGCAGTTCGTCGCGGATGATGCTGATGCCGAGCGGGATGACGGCGAGGGCCGCGCCCTGCAGCGCACGGCCGGCGATCAGCACGCCGATCTGCGAGCTCACGGCGCACAGCACGGACCCGGCGGTGAGCACGCCCAGCGAGGCGAGCAGCACCCGGCGCTTGCCGTACATGTCGCCGACCCGGCCGAGCACGGGCGTGAAGACCGCGCCGGTCAGCAGGGTGACGGTGACCAGCCAGCCGGCCGCGCCCGGCGAACTGCCGGTCAGCGCGGGGACGTGCGGGAGCAGCGGCACGACCAGGGTCTGCATGACCGCGACCACGACGCCGCAGAAGGCGAGGACGGGCACGATCAGGTCGGCCCGCGGCGTCCTGGCGGACGGGGTGGGGGAGGTCGGGCCGGACGCGGCCGTCACCGGGGTCATCGTGCTCCAGACGCTGGTCCACAGAGGGGTGCACAGACGTTCACCCATCCCAGGGTAAACGCTTGTGCACCCCCCTGTCCCGCCCTTTGCGACCTCAGCCCGACGGCCGCGCCCTCGTCACCGGCGGCGACACCGACGGCGCTGGCCGGGGCGGTGGTTCGCCGGGTTCCAGCGGGGAGATCATCGTCGTCGACGAGAGCAGCAGCAGTGCGAGCACCTTGAGCGGCCGTCCGTCGACCGCACCGCAGCCGAAGGGGCCGGCCCCGGGCGTCAGGCGCAGTCCGGGCAGATCCCGCGGTAGGTGACCTCGGCGGTGGCGACGGCGAAGCCGAACCGCTGCTCGGCCGGGAGGTCGGCCAGCGGGTCCCCGGCCGGGTGGACGTCGCGGATCGTGCCGCAGCCGGAGCACACCAGGTGCTGGTGCGGGCGGTGGGCGTTGGGGTCGTAGCGCCGGGCCCGGCCGTCGGTGGCGACCTCCATGACCTCGCCGAGGCCGACCAGTTCGCCGAGGGTGTTGTAGACCGTCGCGCGGGAGATCTCCGGCAGCCGCTGGACCGCGCGGGCGTGCACCTCGTCGGCCGTGAGATGGACGTGATCGCCGTCGAGGACCTCCGCGACGACGCGCCGCTGGGCGGTCAGTCGCCAGCCGCGCCCTCTCAGCCGTACCAGCAGGTCACTCATATCGGTTCACCTATTCAGGCTCATGGGGGAACCCCGGATTCTAGCAGTGGCCTTCCGAACCCCGACGGGATAGTGACTCGGTGTGGTTCTTGACTTGGAATCTGTCCATCGTAGGATCGGTTCCGGCGATAGCCTAGGGGGCAGTGAGGCTCCGGAACGGCGGTGAGCACCTCCGCGTCGGGTGAGCTAGTCCTCCTCATTGAACGACCCCCCAGGTGCTCCGCCCTTCGATCGTTCCTGAACAACGTGATCCGCCCGGCCCGGAAGGATTCCCATGTCTGAGAACCACGACGCGATCGTCACCGATGCGAAGGCGGAGGGGGGAGGCTGCCCCGTCGCGCACGGGCGCGCCGCGCACCCGACCCAGGGCGGTGGAAACCGCCAGTGGTGGCCGGACCGGCTCAACCTGAAGATCCTTGCCAAGAACCCGGCCGTGGCCAACCCGCTCGGTGCGGACTTCGACTACGCCGAGGCGTTCAAGACGCTCGACCTCGCCGCCGTCAAGCGCGACCTCGCCGAGGTGCTGACCACCTCGCAGGACTGGTGGCCGGCCGACTTCGGCCACTACGGCCCCTTCATCATCCGGATGGCCTGGCACAGCGCGGGCACCTACCGGATCAGCGACGGCCGCGGCGGCGCCGGTGCCGGCCAGCAGCGCTTCGCGCCGCTGAACAGCTGGCCGGACAACGCCAACCTCGACAAGGCCCGCCGCCTGCTGTGGCCGGTGAAGAAGAAGTACGGCCAGAGCCTGTCCTGGGCCGACCTGCTGATCCTGGCCGGCAACGTCGCGCTGGAGACGATGGGCTTCCAGACCTTCGGCTTCGGCGGCGGTCGCGAGGACGTCTGGGAGCCGGAGGAGGACGTCTACTGGGGCCCCGAGACGACCTGGCTCGACGACGAGCGCTACACCGGCGACCGTGACCTGGAGAGCCCGCTGGGCGCCGTCCAGATGGGCCTGATCTACGTCAACCCGGAAGGCCCCAACGGCACCCCGGACCCGATGGCCGCGGCCCGCGACATCCGCGAGACCTTCCGCCGGATGGCGATGAACGACGAGGAGACCGTCGCCCTGATCGCGGGCGGCCACACCTTCGGCAAGACCCACGGCGCGGGCCCGGCCGACAACGTCGGCCCCGACCCCGAGGCCGCCCCTCTGGAGCTGCAGGGCCTGGGCTGGCAGAGCACCTACGGCACCGGCAAGGGCGACGACACGATCACCAGCGGCCTCGAGGGCATCTGGACCACCACGCCCACCACCTGGGACAACACCTTCTTCGAGATCCTCTTCGGCTACGAGTGGGAGCTGTTCAAGAGCCCGGCCGGTGCCCACCAGTGGCGGCCCAAGGACGGCGGCGGCGCCGGTACCGTCCCGGACGCGCACGACGGCTCGAAGACCCACGCGCCGACCATGCTGACCACCGACCTCGCGCTGCGGGTCGACCCGGTCTACGAGCAGATCTCCCGGCGCTTCCTGGCCGAGCCCGCGGCCTTCGCGGACGCCTTCGCCCGGGCCTGGTTCAAGCTCACCCACCGCGACATGGGTCCGGTCGTGCGCTACCTCGGCCCCGAGGTCCCGTCGGAGACCCTGCTGTGGCAGGACCCGCTGCCCGCCGTCACGCACGAGCTGGTCGACGCCGCGGACATCGCCGCCCTCAAGCAGCAGGTGCTGGCCTCCGGCCTGACCGTCGCCCAGCTGGTCTCCACCGCCTGGGCCTCGGCCTCCACGTTCCGCGGCAGTGACCTGCGCGGCGGCGCCAACGGCGCCCGGATCCGGCTGGAACCGCAGAGCGGCTGGGAGGTCAACGGGCCCGACGAGCTGGCGACCGTGCTGCGCACCCTGGAGAGCGTGCGCGACTCGTTCAACGCCGGCCGGACGGACGGCAGGGCGATCTCGATCGCCGACCTGATCGTCCTCGCGGGCGCGGCCGGTGTGGAGAAGGCCGCCGCCGACGCCGGCTTCCCGGTCGTGGTGCCGTTCACCCCGGGCCGGGTGGACGCCGCCCAGGACGAGACCGACGTCGAGTCCTTCGCGGCGCTGGAGCCGACCGCCGACGGGTTCCGCAACTACCTGGGCAAGGGCAACCGGCTGCCGGCCGAGTACCTGCTGCTGGACCGGGCCAACCTGCTGACCCTGAGCGCCCCGGAGCTGACCGTCCTGGTCGGCGGCCTGCGCGTGCTGGGCGCCAACCACCAGCAGTCCTCGCTGGGCGTCCTGACCGACACCCCCGGCCGGCTGACCAACGACTTCTTCGTCAACCTGCTCGACCTGGGCACGACGTGGAAGGCCACCGCCGCGGACGCGAACACCTTCGAGGCCCGGGACGCCGTCACCGGCGAGGTCCGCTGGACCGGCACCCGCGCCGACCTGGTGTTCGGCTCCAACTCGGAGCTGCGGGCGCTCGCCGAGGTCTACGCGAGCGACGACGCGAAGGAGAAGTTCGTGACGGACTTCGTCGCGGCCTGGACCAAGGTGTCCGAGCTCGACCGCTTCGACCTGCGCTGACCGCGGGTCACCGACCCTGACGAACCGCCGTGCCCCGGCCGCCCTCCGGCGACCGGGGCACGGCGCCGTTCGTCAGGGGTTCAGCGTCCACTTCTGGTTGCCGGCGCCGGTGCAGGTCCAGAGCTGGGTCGCGGTGGCATCGGCCGGGTTGTTGCCGGCCACGTCCAGGCACTTGTTCGCCGGCACGTTGACCAGGTCGCGGGTGGCCGCGTTGTACGACCAGCGCTGGGCGCCGGTGCCGTTGCAGTCCCACAGCTGCACCTTGGTGCCGTCCGCGGTTCCCGCGGCATTGGCGTCCAGGCACTTGCCGAGCGCGCGCACCGTGCCGTCGGCGCCGACCGTCCAGCGCTGCGCGGCCGTCCCGTTGCAGGTGTAGAGCTGGACCTGGGTGCCGTTGGCGGTGCCCGCGGCGGCCACGTCCAGGCACTTGCCCGCCAGCCCGGTCAGGGTGCCGCCCGTGGGGGTGCCGCCGGAGGTGGTCACCCGCACGTAGTCCACGACCAGTTGCTGCGGGAAGGCGGTGCCGGCGTCCGGGTCACCGGGCCAGTAGCCGCCGACGGCGAGGTTGAGGATGAGGAAGAAGGGCTTGTTGAACGCCCAGCTCCGGCCGCCGAGATCGGCCGGGGTGCGGCGCTGGTAGACCGTGCCGTCCACGGACCAGGAGATCGAGTCGGGCGCCCAGTCGACGGCGAAGGTGTGGAAGGCGTCCGCGAAGGCCTGGCCGCCCGGGAGGCTGTACCCGGCACCGATCCCGCCGCTGCCCGAGTAGCCGGGGCCGTGGATGGTCCCGTGCACCGTGCCGGGCTCGAAGCCGACGTTCTCCATGACGTCGATCTCGCCGCTGTTCGGCCAGCCGACCTGGCCGATGTCGTTGCCCAGCATCCAGAAGGCCGGCCACATGCCCTGGCCGCGCGGGACCTTCATCCGGGTCTCGACGTGCCCGTAGGCCTGGGCGAACCGGCCGGAGGTGTTCAGCCGGGCCGAGGTGTACTGACAGGTTCCGTACCAGCACTGGTAGTTGGCCGGGTTCTCGCGGCGCGCCGTGATCACCAGGTGGCCCTGGCCGTCCAGCGCGGCGTTCGCGTTCCCGGCCGTGTAGTACTGGCGCTCGTGGTTGTTGACGTTGTCGCCGGTCTCGGTCTGCCACCTGCCCGCGTCGACCGCCGACCCGGCGGGGCCGTCGAAGTTGTCCTCGAAGTTCACTGCTTGAACGGAGGTCGGGGCCGCCGTGGCCTGGGCCGGTCCCCAGGCGAAGGTCGCGACCATGGCCAGCAGCAGCCCGAACGTGGCTGCCAGGGACTGTCGGTGGATCGACGAGGGCATACGCAACCGCCTTGGTCTGGAGGGGTCGTGGGAGAGCCCGGCCGGGACCTTTCTTCACGAAGTGAACTCCCATGACGGAACGCTGTCAATCACTTGAACGGGGAGCCCGCTCCCGCGACCCGACCGCACCCTGGCCGCCGCACCACCCGTCCCTACATCTCCCGTCGATTTGCCTAAAGGTATTAGGCAAATGCATCATCGATTCTGTCGAACGAGAGGACGGGACATGGGACGCGTAGGGCTGACCACCGAGCGCCTGACACGGGCGGGCGCCGAGCTGGCCGACGAGGTCGGCTTCGAGCAGGTGACCGTCTCGGCGCTCGCCAGGCGGTTCGACGTCAAGGTCGCGAGCCTGTACTCGCACGTCAAGAGCTCCCAGGACCTCAAGACCAGGATCGCCCTGCTCGCCCTGGAGGAGCTCGCCGACCGCGGCGCCGACGCGCTGGCCGGGCGGGCGGGCAAGGACGCCCTGACGGCGCTGGCCGACGTCTACCGCGACTACGCGCGCCAGCACCCCGGCCGCTACGCGGCGACCCGTCAGCCACTCACCCCGGAGGCGGCGGCGGCCAGCGCCGGCGGCCGCCACGCGGAGATGACGCGGGCGATCCTGCGCGGGTACGACCTCACCGAACCGGACCAGACCCACGCCGTCCGCCTGCTGGGGAGCGTCTTCCACGGCTACGTCAGCCTGGAGCTGGCCGAGGCCTTCAGCCACAGCGCCCCCGACTCCCAGGAGTCCTGGACACGGATCCTGGACGCCCTCGACGCCCTGCTGCGCAACTGGCCCGCGCCCTGACCCGGGCCCCCGCCCGCCACGGTCGGCGCCCGACCGGCCGACCGGCCCGCGTCCGGGCCGACGCCCCCGCACTTCCCGAAGCACAAGGTTGAGACGATGAACACCACCCCGCACACCTGGATCACCACGCCCGTCACCGCGGAGCTGCTGCGCGGTGCCCTGGACCTGGAGCGGACCGAGCACGGTCTGCTCCCGCACCGGCTGCCCGCCTGGGTCCGCGCCCGCAACACCGACGGCCAGCTGGCCATGGCCGAGTCCCAGCCCTCCGGCGTACGCCTGGCCTTCCGCACCCGGGCCACCGCGATCGAACTGGACACCCTGCCCACCAAGCGGGTCTACCCGGGCGCACCGCCCCGCCCGGACGGCGTGTACGACCTGCTCGTCGACGGGCGCCCGGCCGGGCGGTCCACCGTCCCCACCGGCAACACCCTGACCGTCGACCTGGCCACCGGATCCGCGCGGACCCGGCCCGGGCCGGTCGGCACCGCCCGGTTCCCCGCACTGCCCGAGGGCGTCAAGGACGTCGAGATCTGGCTGCCGCACAACGAGACCACCGAACTGGTGGCGCTGCGCACGGACGCCCCCGTCGAGCAGCACCCGGCCGACCGGGGCCGCAAGGTCTGGCTGCACCACGGGAGTTCGATCAGCCAGGGGTCCGACACCGCGAGCCCCAGCACGACCTGGCCGGCGCTCGCCGCCGCGCTCGGCGGCGCGGAGCTGGTCAACCTGGGCCTGGGCGGCAGCGCCCTGCTCGACCCGTTCACCGCCCGCACCATGCGCGACACCCCCGCCGACCTGATCAGCGTCAAGATCGGCATCAACCTCGTCAACACCGACCTGATGCGGCTGCGCGCCTTCACCCCGGCCGTCCACGGCTTCCTCGACACCATCCGCGAGGGGCACCCGGACGCGCCGCTGCTGGTGGTCTCGTCCATCCTCTGCCCCATCCACGAGGACACCCCCGGCCCCAGCGCCCCGGACCTCACCGCCCTCGCCACCGGGCGCCTGCGGTTCCTGGCCACCGGCGACCCGGCGGAGCGGGCGGGCGGGAAGCTCACCCTGCGCGTCATCCGGGAGGAGCTGGCCCGCATCGTCCGGCAGCGCTCCGCCCAGGACCCGAACCTGCACCACCTCGACGGCCGCGAGCTGTACGGCGAGGCGGACTTCGCCGAGCTGCCGCTGCCCGACGCGCTCCACCCGGACACCGCCGCGCACCGCCGCATCGGCGAGCGCTTCGCCGCCCTGGCCTTCGGCCCCGGCCGCCCGTTCGCGGCGCGGTAGCGGGGAGCGCGGGCAACCGGAAGCACGCGAGCCGGGCCCGGCCGGGCGGTTTGCCGAACCGGCAACAGTCCTCGCCCGGAGCCGACCGGGCGCACCATGATCGGCGGCGAGACAGCGTGCGCCGGAGCGCCACCCCGCGCCCGGCCGACCGAATCGTCAGGAGGACGCATGTCACCCCACCTCGCGGGCGCCACCCACCGGCTGGTCCCCACCCCCGGCGGCCGGATCCACCTGGTGGAACAGGGCAGCGGGCCGCTGGTCCTGCTGGTGCACGGGTTCCCGGAGTCCTGGTACTCCTGGCGCCGCCAGTTGCCCGCGCTGGCCTCGGCCGGGTACCGCGCGGTCGCCGTCGACGTCCGGGGGTACGGGCGCTCCGCCGCACCCGAGGACCCGGCCGCGTACCGGATGCTCGACCTCGTCGAGGACAACGTCGCGGTGGTGCACGCCCTGGGCGAGCGGTCCGCGGTGATCGTCGGCCACGACTGGGGGGCGACCATCGCCGCCGACTCCGCCCTGGTCAGGCCGGACGTGTTCCGTGCGGTGGGACTGCTGAGCGTCCCGTACCTGCCGCGCGGGGGGCCGCGCCCCAGCGAGGTCTTCGCGGGGATGGGCGGCGACGAGGAGTTCTACGTCGCCTACTTCCAGGAGCCGGGCCGCGCCGAGGCCGAGATCGAACCCGATGTGCGCGGCTGGCTCGCGGGCTTCTACGCGGCGCTGTCCGCCGACACCATGCCGGGCCCGGGCGCACCCGACCCGCACTTCGTCGGCCCCGGCGGGACGCTGCGCGACCGGTTCCCCGCCGGTCGGCTGCCCGGCTGGCTCGGTGCGGAGGACCTCGACTTCTACGCCGGTGAGTTCGAGCGGACCGGCCTGCGCGGGGCGCTGGCCCGGTACCGCAGCATGGACCGGGACTGGGAGGACCTCGCCCGCTTCGACGGCGCCCCGATCACCCAGCCCTCGCTGTTCGCCGGCGGCGCCCTGGACGCCTCCACCACCTGGCTGGCCGAGGCGATCGCGGCCTACCCCGTCACGCTTCCCGGTCTGCTCTCCTGCCACGTCCTCGACGGCTGCGGGCACTGGATCCAGCAGGAACGACCGGACGAGGTCAACCGGCTCCTGACCGACTGGCTGGCCTCGCTGCCCACCTGACCGGTCGGGCCGGCCCGACCGGTCCGACCGGCCCGCGGACCGTGGCCCGGGTGAACGGCTCCGCCGCCCGCCCCGCGAGGGACCGGGCGGCGCAGACGCCAGGTGGACCGGGCGGCGCCGGATCCGGCGCCGCCCGAGCGGTCGAGTGCTCAGCCACCGCTCTTGCGGCGGAAGTTGCGCTTGCCGCCGGCCGCGGCGTGGGCGCCGTGGATCTTCGAGTCGCCGCTCGGGCCGCCGGACGCGGCGCCGCCCTTGGTGCCGTGCTTGCGCTCCAGCGCGGCCAGGAACCGGGCCTTGACGTCGTCCTGCGTGGCGGGCGCCGCGGCGGCCTGGTCGGCCTCCGCGCCCGTGGCCTTCTCGGTGTTCTCGGCGTGGTCGGACGACGTTGATTCGCTGCTCATACGGGACCTCCTGGAAGGGTGCTGCCGGTTGACGGCTTCACGCACACGATGTCACGTTCGGCGGCCTCCCCCGAACCGGTGGCGGCGGACACCGCACGGGGCGCCCGGCTGATCCGGTTCACCGGGCCGTCGGGGCCGCCGCCCGAACGGCGGCCGTCGCCGGATCCGGGGGCGGGCGGGCCTTCCCGCGACGTACCGGCCGTCATCGGTGGTCCCCCCAGTGGGCCAGGAGCTGCTCGGCACTGTCGGGGGCGAAGGCGCCCTCGATGCCCTCCGCCGCGTCGGCGGCGGCCGCGGCGGAACGGGGCAGCAGGACGCGCTCGTACGCGGTGACGGCGCCGTCGACGGTCGGGTGGTCCAGGACGGCGCGGGCGAGGTCGGCACCGTCCAGCATGGCGAGGTTGGCGCCCATGCCGGAGAAGGGGGACATCAGGTGGGCGGCGTCGCCCAGCAGGGTGACGCCGGGGGTGTGCGGCCAGCTGTGCGGCACCGGCAGCGCGTACAGGGGCCGGTTGACGTAGCCGGTGTCGCCGTCGGTCACCAGGCCGAGCAGGTCACCGCTCCAACCGTCGAACTCCCCGACCAGCGCGGCCCGGACGGCGGCGGTGTCGGTCAGGTCGAGGCCGGCCCGACGGTGCCAGGCCTCGTCGGTGCGCAGCCCGGCGTAGACCCGGATGTGGCCGCCGCTGTTGCGCTGGGCGATGATCCCCCGGTTGTCGTCGAGGGCCATCATGGTGCCGTCGCCGGTGAGGGCGGCGAGCCGGGGGTGGCGGGCGTCGGCGTCGTCCAGGCCGGTCTCGACGAAGGTGACGCCGGTGTAGCCGGGCCGGGCGGGCGACACGAGTGCGCGGACCGTGGACCACGCGCCGTCGGCCCCGACCAGGAGGTCCGTCTCGGCGGTGGCGCCGTTGGCGAAGCGCAGCCGGTAGGTGCCGTCGCCGAGCGGTTCGGCGCTCTCCAGCCGGTGCCCCCACCGCACGGTGCCCGGTGCGAGGGAGTCGAGGAGCAGCTCGCGCAGTTGACCTCGGTCGATCTCGGGGTTGCCCTCCTCGTCGTCCTCCGGACCGAGGGCGTCGAAGAGGACGGCCCCGGCGCGGCCGACCACCCGCATCTGCCGGCCCTCGGGGCGGGCCAGTGCGAGGAAGGCGTCCAGCACTCCGGCCTCGGCCAGGGCGCGCCGGCCGGAGTCGGGGTGCATGTCGAGGCTGCCGCCCTGGTCACGGGCGGTGCGGGAGGAGTCGAGGTCGTAGACGGTGACGGGGACGCCGTGGCGCTGGAGGACGCGGGCGCAGATCAGGCCGCCGGGACCGGCGCCGACGATGGCGATGCGGGGCGTGCTGGTGGACATGGGAGTGGCCTTCCTGCTGGGTGGCACGGTGCGGGGCGGTGGACCGGACGGTGCTCCCGACGGGCCACACGGTGGCGGGCGGGCGGGAGGTGCGGCCGGGCCGGGGGCCCCGGCTCACCGGCCGCACCCTCACAAAAGCACACCGAGTACAAAAGTGCAACGACACAACTTTTTGCCTCGCACACCTTCCGGTACGATGCCGGTATGGATGCCACCGTCGGACGCCGCGAACGCAAGAAGGCCGCCACCCGCCAGGCCCTCGCGGACGCCGCCCTCCGCCTCTTCACCGAACACGGCTACGACCGGGTGACCGTCCGGGACGTCGCCGAGGCCGCGGACGTGTCGACGACGACGCTGCTGAAGCACTTCCCCAGCAAGGAGGCCCTGGTCTTCGACCAGGAGACCGACCGGGAGGCCGACCTGGTGGCGGCCGTGCGGGACCGGGCGCCAGACCGTTCCGTCCCCGGTGCGCTGCGCGCGTACGTCGAGGACGCCCAGCTGCGCGCCCCGGACGCCGACCCCCGGTTCCGCGCCTTCGCGGACCTCGTCCGCGACACCCCCGCGCTGAGCGAGTACGCCCGCCGGATGTGGACGCGCCACCAGGACGCCCTGGCCCGCGCCGTCGCCGACGCGACCGGCGCCGAGCCCGACGACCCGCGCTGCGCCGCGCTGGCCCGGTTCACCCTCGAAGCCTCGGCGCTCGCCCGCGACTCGGCGGACCCGGCGGGCGCCCTGGACGCCGCCTTCGACCTCCTCGAACACGGCTGGCAGGCCGGCTGACCGGCCCGTCGGGTCAGGCGTCCAGCGGCTGCCAGGCCGGACCGGACCCGCCCTGCCGGACGTGGCCGAACACCACGTCGGCGAAGTGCACGCCGAAGCCGATCGTGCCGGGCTCCGCCAGCTCGGCGACCAGTCGGCGGCGGTGCTCGGCGGTCCGGGTCAGGTCGTGGTCGAAGCCCGAGGACCAGTCCGGGTGGTCGATCTGGATCGGCGAGTGCGCGGCGTCACCGAAGGCGATCAGCCGCCGGCCGCCCCCGGTGATGACGTACTCGGCGTGCCCGAGGGTGTGCCCGGGGAGGATCCGCACGCGGACGCCCGGGAAGACCTCCTGCCCGTCCGCGATCGTCCGGACGCGCGGGGCCAGGGCCGCGACCTGCTCGTCCGCGAGGTCCCGCTGCTCCCACTCCGGCGCGGAGACCAGGTAGTCGGCGTGGGCGAACAGCGGCCGGTCCCCGCCGGGGGCGGGGAGGGCGGCCCAGCCGAGGTGGTCGGCGTGGAGGTGGGTGAAGGCCACCGCCTCGATGTCCTCGGGGGCGCGGCCGAGCCGGGCCAGGCCGTCCGGGAGCGCGCCGCCGCGGATCGTGGCGAGGGGCCCGGCCGGCGCGGCGTGCGTCCGGGGGCCGAAGCCCGCGTCGATCAGCAGCGCGCGGTCGCCGTGCTCCACCAGCAGGCTGCCGACGCTCCCGACCAGGTGGCCCCCGGCGTCCAGGTACTCCGGGTGCGCGGCCCACACCTCGCCGGTGCTGTCCGGGAGCACGTCCAGGGGGCGCAGCCGCACATCACCGTCCGGCACGTACGACACCGTGGTGTCGCCCAGCCGTATCGAGCGGACCCCCGCCGGCCGGCGCAGTCGCTCGCCCTGATCCGCCGTCATGTCGGCCATGAGTTCTCTCCCGTGTGTCGTCGTCAGTTCGGCGCCGGGGTCCCGGCGCCGTCGACGCCACCATAAGCATCAAGTTCGAATCATTCAAGCTGCAATTATGTCGGCTTGACGAACTGCTAGAGTGGGCGCCATGACGACGTTCTCCGAGCCGCAGGCCATCGCCGTGCGACAGCTGTGCGGCCTGGTGAACGGGCTGAACCAGCGGATCGTCGAGCACGTGCGCGTGCACGGGGCGACCCTCGGGCTCACCCCCTCCCAGGCGACCGCGCTGCGGGAGATGAGCGGGCCGATGACCATGCGCGAGCTCGCCGAGCGCATGAGCTGCGAGCCCTCCAACACCACCTTCGTCGTCGACAAGCTGGAGAAGCAGCAGCTGATCGAGCGGCACCCGCACCCCACCGACCGCCGCGCCAAGCAGCTCGTGCTCACCGCCGAGGGCACCGCGCTGCGCGAACGGCTCCTCGAACTCCTCACCGAGGGCTCGCCGTTGGGCAGCCTCACCGCACAGGAGAGGCAGCTGCTGCACGGCCTGCTGGAACGGGCCGTCGCCCCCGCGTAGGGCCGCGAGCGCGAGGAGCCCGGACCGGCGGGCGATCAACCGGTGGCGGCGAACCGCTCCAGCAGGCCCTCCAGCGCGCGCTCGCCGAACATCTGCGCCAGGCTCGCGGCGGACTCGGCGGCCGAGGCCGCGCCGCGCGGGAACATCGGCTCCTCGTAGGCCCGCAGGGCGGCCTCGACGTCGCCCGGGTGGCCGGCGAGGGCCAGGCCGAGTTCGGCCCCGTCGAGCATCGCGAGATTGGCGCCCTCCCCCGCGAACGGGGACATCAGGTGCGCGGCGTCGCCCAGCAGGGTCACACCGGGGGTCCGCTCCCAGCGGTGGCCGATCGGCAGGGCATGGATGCGCCGCCCGACCAGCGCGCCGTCGGCCTCCCCCACCAGCGCCCGCAGGCTCTCGTGCCAGCCGTCGAAGTGGGCCAGGACGGCGTCCTTGGCGGCGGCGGCGGTGTCGGCCAGGTCGACGCTGTCCAGCCACCCCTCGGCGACCTTGAGGGCGGTGTAGACGTGCAGACTGCCGTCGCCCTCCCGGTGGGCCAGGAAGCCCCTGCCCTCCCCGAGGGAGAAGAAGAAGCCCCCGCCGATCAGGGCCGCCGCGGCCGGGTGACGGGTGTCCGCCTCGTGCAGGTCGGCCTCGACGAAGGAGACGCCGGTGTAGGCCGGCGTCGCCGCGGAGAGCAGCGGGCGGATCCGGGACCAGGCGCCGTCCGCACCGACCAGCAGGTCGGTGGTGACGGCCGAACCGTCCTGGAAGCGCAGTTCGTGACGGCCGTCGCCGAGCGGGCGGGCGCCGGTCGCCTTCCGCCCCCAGTGGACGGTGCCGGGCGCGAGGGAGTCGAGCAGCAGGTCGCGCAGCCGGCCGCGGTCCACCTCGGGGCGGTCGCCGCTGCCGTCGTCCTCCTCGCTGTGGCGGACGGCGCCGTCCGGGGCGACGATCCGCATGGCCTGGCCGCCCGGGTGGACGAGACCGAGGAAGGGCTCGTACAGGCCGGCCGCGCGGAGCGCACGTTGGCCCGTGTCGCCGTGGATGTCGAGCATGCCGCCTTGCGTGCGGGCCTCCCGGGAGGGCTCCAGGTCGAAGACGGTCGCGGCGATGCCGTGCACCTGGAGGACGCGGGCCAGGGTCAGACCGCCGAGACCGGCGCCGACGATCGCGAGGGGGTGGTGGGTGGTGGTCATGGCGTGCTCCTCGGGCGGGTACGGGCGTGGGGTCGCGGGGTGGGGGCGGTCGGACCGGCGGCTCGGGACGAGCGGGCGGCGCGCCCTCCTCCTCCAACCTAACGAACATGTTCGTCAGGAACAAGGTCTTAACGAACATGTTCGCCCGGCTCCCAAAGTGTTCGTCGGGGCGCCGATCTTGTTCGTCCCGAACGCGATCGTTAGGCTCGACGGCGTGACGTCACGCTCCCCCGCCCCCCGGAGCCGCCGCGAGCGGCCCGCCAAACCCGCGCTCACCTACGAGGGCATCGTCGACACGGCCGTCCGGATCATGCGGGCCGAAGGCCTTCCACGCGTCACCATGCGCCGGCTCGCCCAGGAGCTCGACACCGGCCCGGCGTCGCTGTACGTCTACCTGGCCAACACCGCCGAGCTGCACGCGGCGATCCTGGAGGAGCTGCTGGGCGCCGTCGACCTCGGGCCGCTGAGCGCGCCGGGCGACTGGCGCGAGCGCCTCGCCGCCGTCCTCGGCTCGTACACGCACGTCCTGTTCCAGCACCCCAGCCTGGCGCACTCGGCCCTGCTGGCCCGCCCCTCGGGGCCGAACTACCTCGCGCTCGTCGAGGCCGTCCTCGCCCTGCTGCACGAAGGGGACGTCCCCGACGGCCAGGCCGCCTGGGGCGTCGACGTCCTGCTCCTGGCGGCCACCGCGATCGCCGCCGAGCAGGCCGGCCGCGACCAGGACGCCCGCGCCGAGGCGGAGCAGGGCGCGCTGGCCGACGCGCTCCGGGCGACCACCGCGGCCCACCACCCGCGCATCACCGCGCTCGGCACGGACCTCCTCTCCGGCACGCCCGAGCAGCGGCTGGCCTGGATCCTGCGCACCGTCATCAACGGCACCCTGGTCACACCCCGGCCGCAGGCCTGATCCCCGGCCGGGCGGCGTCCACGGCCGAGGGCGTCGGCGGCGGCGCCGGTGCCCGCCCGGGGCGAGGCCGCCGCCGTCCGCCGCGCCCAGGGCTCAAGGGGGCTGACGGCGCGTCGGTGGCGGGAGGGCGGACCGGTCAGCGGCGGCCGACGTCGCGGGTGAGTTCCAGCCCCAGCACCCGGTCCAGGGCGGCGAAGGTCTCGAAGCGGGCCCCGTCCGCGAGCCCGGAGGCCGCCCCGACGCGGTGCAGCAGGGCGAGCACCGCAGGGGTGTCGAGGTCCCCGGTGAACGCGGCCGCGGCCTCCCGCCGGATCTCGTCCGGCACGGGCTTCGAGGGCCCCCAGGCCCAGTAGGCGACCTGCCGCCGCCAGTCCCGCAGCGTGCCCGCCGCCTCGGCCAGCTCACGCGGACCCGCCACGACCGGCTCGCGGTACGGGCGGGCGAGCAGGGCCAGCCGCAGCGCGGAGGCGTCGACGGCGCCGGAGCCGAGACCAGCCGCCAGCTCGCCGCCCCGGTCCGGCCCGGCGGGGCCGACCCCGAGCCAGACGCCCGCCCCGCCCGCCCGCTCGGCGTCCGCCGCCAGGACCTGGACGTCCGGCGGGCCGCCCAGCGGACCGTCCGGATCACCGGAGGCGACGACGGCGACCGGCGGGTGGACACCCAGAGCGGCGGCGGCACGCCCGAAGTCGGCGGCGGCGCCCTCCGCCACGGCGAGGACCCGCACCACCTGGAGGCCCTCGATCTCGGCGACCCTCTGCAGGACGTCACCGACCAGCGCGGCCCGCAGGTCCCCCGCCCCGATCCGGCCGCCGGCGCAGCCCAGCCGGACACCGACCCGCAGCAGCATCCGCCGCCCGGGCGGGATCCCGGTGCTGCGCCCGGTACGGGCGTCGGCCACGCTCAGCGCGGGTTGCCGGGCGCCCGGCCCCTCCCGCGCGACCTCCTCCAGGCGCAGCGCCGGGCCGTCGCCGGCCCCCACCGCGCCGCTCACCGCGCCCGTAGGGATGCCCTGTTCGTCCACCACTCGGCCACACCTCCTCGGCGTGGCCATCCTCCTCCCCCGGCCCCGGCGCCGCCACCGGCCGTACCGGGCGCCGGCGGAGGACCCGCCCGGACGGTGTCAGCCCGCCACGGGCCGGGCCTGCGCGCCGAAGGCCCGCTCGGCGGCGGTCATCACCCAGTGCGGGAACTGCTCCAGCGGGATCGCCGGCGAGGCGGGGAATCCCGGGCGGATCGACGCCTCGGGGAAGAACGCGACCCGGCACCGCCGGCACAGCCACCCGGCCTGCCACACCCGGGCGTGCGGCTGCCGGTGCGCCGCCTCCTCGGGGGACCCGGAGCCGGGCCGGCGGCGGGAGCGCGCGACGAGCTCCACGATCGCGGCGGCCGCCAGCAGGATCAGCGGGAGGACGAACGGACCGGCCAGGTAGCCCGCCCGGTAGGCCGCGTCGTACCCGGAGAGGTCCTCCCGGTCGCGGACCAGCGAGAGGATCCCGACCACGGCGAAGATCGCCGCCAGGGCGGACAGCGCGATCGCGCCGCCGCTCAGCTCCCGGGCCGGCTTCGGCTCGGGCGGCGGGGCGAGCAGCGCGCGAACCGGCTCCTCGAGCGGCTCCGTGGTGTCCGCGAGAGCCCGCGACACCGGGACGGACCGGTCGGACGCCTCGCACTGCGGGCAGGTGGCACTCATCCGGCGGGTCACTCCTGAGGGGCTGTGGGGAATCGGTGAACGCGTAGTACAGCACACGGGACTGACCCTCCGTGCCACCGGGCCCGCGGCCGCCGGCCGCCCGCTGCCCCGTCCGCTACGCGGTCCGGCCGAAGCAGCGCTCCAGCTCGTCCAGGTCGTAGAAGTAGCTGCCCTTCGAGACCGGCGCGCAGCCCGGCCGGAAGGCCGTCTGCTGCTCGTTGTAGAGCATCCGGACCAGGTAGTCGTCGCCCTTGCGGAAGAGGTCCCACTGGATGTTCGCGCCCATCGGGGCCACCGTCGCGCCGCGCCAGGCGTTGCTCGCGTAGGTGTACGGGGACGCCTCGGTGACCTGGGTCGTGCTGCCGGGCAGCCGCATCAGCGCGGCGAGCGGGATGATCTCCTCGGCGTGGGTGAAGCGCAGCTCGGCGGCCGGACCGCCGGTGCCCGCCCGGCGGTTCTCGGCCTTGCGGAACAGGTCGTCGAGGAGCACTCCGGCCATCTTGTAGGTGATGTCCTGACCGGCGAAGCCCGGGCCCTTGGTGTAGTACTCCTCGGCGTTGTCGAGGTAGCCGAACCAGGCGGCCTCCTCGGAGCCGATGTAGCGGCCCAGGTGCCAGTCGCCCTCGTCGGTGAGGTCGGCGGTGACGCTGTACAGGTTGAAGACGGCCTGGGCCGCGTCGACCTCGTTCCCGGCGAAGGGGTAGCCGCCGGCCGCGAGGCGGTCGACGAACGGCCCGGTGAAGATCCGCTCCAGCACCTTCCGGGCCGCCCGGTGGCTGCGCGGCTGGTCCCGGACCGCCGCGAGGGTGGCCGCCAGCCGCGGGTCCTTCTTGACGTAGTCGGTGTAGTCCTTGTTCACGGCGGACTTGTGGAAGTAGAGCAGGTCGGTGTCGGTCCGGGCGGGGTCGACGGCCTTCGCCAGCGCCAGCTCGGCCGCCAGCAGGCCCTTGGTGAACTCGGTGCCCGAGTCGACCGCCCGGGGCTGGCCGGAGCTGACCACGTCGATCCGGTCCGGGCCCGCCGGGTCGTCGGCCCCGGCGGCGATCCGCCGGAAGAGGCCGGGGAGCCGCTGCTCCATCCGCTCGGCCGTGTCCTGGAGCGCCCGCCGGCCCTGCCCGGTCAGCGCCCCGTAGCCCACCTTCGCGTTGGCGTCGAGCAGCGCCCGCACGTCCGGGCCGAAGCCCTTGCCCACCCGGGTCAGCGCACCCTCGTCGGCGGCCTGCTGCCAGAGCTTCACCAGGAGGTCGCCGTCCTCGCTGTCGCTGAGCGCGCGGGCGCCGTGCCGGGAGACGGTCTGGGTGAGGACCGCGGTGTAGCCGGCCGGTGCCTGCTGAAGGCTCCGGACGCTCTGCAGCGGCCGGTAGGGCGCCTTGGTGGTGGCGCCGGCCGGCGTGCCGAAGGCCGGGCCCGCCACCGGGCCGCCGTGCGCCTGGGCGGGGACGGCCACGGCCAGGGACAGCAGCGCGGAAGCGGCCAGCGCCACGGTGGAGGTGAGGGTGCGTCGCATGGGGGGTCCAGGGGTCGCTCGGGAACGGGAGAGCCGGGCCGATCCCACTCGATCCGCGTGACCTCCGGGCGTCCCGCGCATGTCGGCCCGGTGCACAGGCGGGCAACTCACCCTCGCCGGCGGCGGCCGGACGGCGGGCCCCGCCGGGCCGCGCACCGCTTGCTGTGGCGGGTGGCGCGGGCGCGCGAGTACGGTTCACCACGTGCCCAGTTCTCCCGCAGGACGACACCCGGACCGGCGGACGGCCGCGGCCGGGACCGGGTGACCGGCGTGCTGCTGGCCGTCGACCCGACGAGCGGGGACTCCCTGCTCGCCGCCTTCGGCGCGCTGGCCGTGCTGGTGGTGGTGTTCGCCGAGTCGGGACTGCTGGTGGTGGGGTTCTTCCTCCCCGGTGACACCCTGCTGCTGCCCGCCGGGGTGCTCTGCGCCGCCGGCAGCCGCTCCGGGCCCCACCTGTCGCTCTGGCAGGTGATGCTCTGCGCCGCGGTGGGGGCGGTGGCCGGGGCCCAGGTGGGCTTCCTGCTCGGGCGCCACGGCGGCCGGCCGGCGCTGGCCCGCAGCCGCAGCGGGCGGCTGAAGTCGGCGGCGGCCCGGGGGGAGGCGCTGCTGCGCCGCTACGGGTACCGGAAGGCGATCGTCCTGGGCCGCTTCGTGCCGCTGGTCCGGACGGTGCTCAGTCCGCTGGCGGGCGTGCTGGACGTGCCCACCCGGACCTTCACCGTGTGGCAGATCGTCGGCGGTGTGCTCTGGTCGCAGAGCCTGGTGCTGATGGGGTACTGGCTGGGCGCCGCCGTCCCCGGGATCGAGAGCTACCTGTGGCTGCTGGTGGGCGGCGTCGTGGTGCTCTCGCTGCTACCGCTGCTGCTGAACTCCCGCAAGGGGTCGGACCGGGGCTGACCAGCCCGGCCGGCGGTCCGCCCGGGCAGGCCGGGCGGACCGGGACGGCTCAGGTGGAACGGGTGCCGGCCTCGGCGGCCTGGGCGCAGTCGGGGTGGCCCCAGCCGTCCGGGTTCTTCGCGATCGGGTCGCCGACGGCGTACGGGCGGCCGCAGCGGCAGGAGCCGGGGAACTTGGCCTTGGTCCGGCCCCCGGCGGACTTGGCGCCCGCGCGGCCGCCGGTCCGCTTGGCGGCCGGGGCCCCGGCCTGCCGAGGCCCGGCCGTCGGTGCGGCGTCCGCGCGGGGGGCGGGCAGCGGCGCGTCGACGGAGGTGCCGCTCGCCGGCTGCTGGGCCACCGCCGCGTCGCTCGCCGCCCGGTCGGCGACGGCGTTCAGCGGATCGCCGTCGACCTGGTGCGCGGGGACGTAGACGAACTCGACGTCGCGCCCGGCCAGCAGCGCGTCGATCGCCACGATCAGGTCCTTGTTGGCGACCGGAGTCCCGGCTGCGGTCTTCCAGCCCTTCCGGCGCCAGCCGGGCAGCCACTGGGTGACCGCCTTCATCGCGTACTGGGAGTCCATCCGGACCTCCAGCGGCACTCCCGGCCGGACCGCGCCCAGCAGCTCCTTCAGCGCGGTCAGTTCGGCGACGTTGTTGGTCGCGCGGCCGAGCGGCCCGGCCTCCCAGCGCTGCGGCCGGCCGTCGGCGTCGGCGATGACCCAGGCCCAGGCGGCCGGACCGGGGTTGCCCTTCGAAGCGCCGTCACAAGCGCCGATGATGCGTTCTGCCATGCGGCGATCATGCCAGTGCGCCGCGGGTCCGCGCACATGCCGGGCGTCCGGGACCCGGGCGGCCCGGGGCGACGTGCCGGAGGCGGCCGGCTCGCCGCAGGGCCGCGGAGCGCGCGGTCCGGTGGAGGGTTGACGAACGATCACGTGGGGTAGTGGCCCGGTCACCATTCGCATCCACCCAAGGGGCAGCAGCATGGCCGAGCAGGCCGACCTCATCTTCCACGGCGGCGACATCGTGACCGTCGCCGACGGGCCGGCGCCGGAGGCCGTCGCGGTCAAGGACGGGCTCATCGTCTTCGTCGGCGGCCTCGACGAAGCGGTCGACGGCTGGCGGGGGCCTCGGACGCGGCTGCGCGACCTCGCGGGAGGGGCGCTGCTGCCGGGGTTCGTCGACGCGCACGGGCACCTGGGCGGGATCGGGCTGCAGGCGACCATCGCCGACCTGCTGGCCGCGCCCGACGGGGACGTCGCCGACCTCGCCACGCTGAAGGAGAAGCTGCGGGCCTGGGCGGAGGGCCCGGTGGGCCGGGACTCCGACTGGATCATCGGCTTCGGCTACGACGACGCGATGCTCGCCGAGGGCGTCCACCCGACCCGTGACGACCTCGACGAGGTCTCCACCAGCCGCCCGGTGCTGGCCATCCACCAGTCCTTCCACCTGGGCGCGGTGAACAGCCTGGGCCTGGAGCGGCTGGGGTACGGCGCCGCCACGCCGGACCCGGAGGGCGGGGTCATCCGCCGCCGGGAGCTCGCGGTACCGCCCTCCTACGGCGAGCCCGACGGGGTGCTGGAGGAGAAGGCCTTCAATCCCGCCTCGGAGCTGGCGATGGCAGGCCTGCCCGAGGCCGCGCTGCTGGCCCTGTTCATCGAGGGCGCGGAGTCGGCGGCGCGGTTCGGCTTCACCACCGTGCAGGAGGGCGGCACCAGCCCGGCCAACCTCAAGGCGCTGCGGGACACCGCCGCCGCCGTGCCGTTCAAGATCGACGTGGTCGCCTACGTCAAGGCCGACCTGCTCGCCGACACCCCGGAGGACGACCCGGTCGGCGCGAGCCGGGAGTACGTCGACGGGGTGCGCGCGGCCGGTGTGAAGCTGGTCCTGGACGGCTCGCCGCAGGGCCGCACCGCCTGGCTCACCGAGCCGTACCTGACCCCGCCGGCCGGACTGCCCGACGACTACCGCGGCTACCCCGCGATCGAGGACGACAGCACCGTCCTGAAGCAGGTCGGCACCGCCTACGCCCGGGGCTGGCAGGTGCTCGCCCACGTCAACGGGGACGCCGCGATCGACCAGTTCCTCAGGGCGGTCGAGGGCGCCACCGAGCTGACCGGGCCCGCCGACCGGCGGACGGTGGCGATCCACGCGCAGACCGCCCGCCGGGACCAGGTCCGGGAGTTCGCCCGGCTGGGCGTCATCCCGTCCTTCTTCTCCATGCACACCTACTACTGGGGCGACTGGTACCGGGGCACCGTCCTCGGGGAGGAGCGGGCCGCGACCATCTCGCCGGCCCGCTGGGCGCTGGACGAGGGCCTCGCCTACACCTCGCACCACGACGCCCCGGTGGCACTGCCCAACTCGATCGCCATCCTGTCCAGCCAGGTGACCCGGCGCAGCCGGACCGAGGGCGTGGTGGTCGGCCCCGAGCAGTGCGTCGACGCCCTGGACGCCGTGCGCGCGATCACCGTCAACGCGGCCCGCCAGTACTTCGAGGAGGACCGCAAGGGCACCATCGAGGTCGGCAAGCTCGCGGACCTGGTGATCCTCAGCGCCAGCCCGCTGGCCGTCGACCCCGAGGAGATCAAGGACATCACCGTCGTCGAGACCATCAAGGCCGGCCGCACCGTCCACCCCGCGCCCGCCGGGGCGCTCCGCGCCACCGCCCTTCCCGACACGCCCCGGGCCCCCGAGTGGGGGTGCAGCTGCTGACGGGCCGACACCTCACCGAGCGTGCCCGCGGACCGGCCGAGGTTCGGGCCGGGGCGCGGGCCGGTCGGGCCCGGCCTCGGCCTGCCCCAGGTGGCCGTTCAGCCGGTTCAGCATGTCGAACAGCCGGAGCCGCTCCTCGCCGGACAGTGGGGCGAGGACTTCGTCGTCGGCGGCGGCCAGGTCCGAGTTGATCCCGGCCGCCGCCGACCGGCCCGGCGCGGTGAGGTCGACGTGCACCCGTCGGCGGTCGGCCGAGGAGCGGGTGCACGTGACGTACCCGGCGCCGACCAGGTCGTCGACCACCTTGATCACGTCGCTGGAGCCGATCTCCAGCCGGGCGGCCAGCTCGCCCTTGGAGTGACTGCCGTCCTCCTCCAGTGCGCAGAGCACCATCACGTGCCAGAGCCGGAGCCCGCGGCGCTCCGCCTGGATCGCGAGGCGTCGACGGGCGGCCTGGCCGGTGCGGGACATGAGGAAGCTGCTCAGTGTCAGCAGCCCTGGTGCGGAGGGATTCATCCGGTCAGCCAATCTTCACCGGGACACGGGCCCGGGCGGGAGCCGTTGCACATGCGGGGCGGAGCCGCCGCCGGCCCGGAGGTCGGCCACGGCCGGCGGGTCGTGGGACCCGCCGCCGGGGAGCAGCCGATCGGCGTGCGCGCGTCCGCACGGGGGCGCGGGACGGGCCTCGGCCACCCCGGCCGGCCCGCGACGGGGAACCGATCGACATAAGGTTAGCCTCGCCTAACTTATGAAGTCACGTCAAGGATCCCTCGGCGATCGGGGAGTGTCGGGGGAATCCGGGAGAGCGAGTCCGGTGGGGGCGTCAGGGCCGGGCACCAGCCCGTCGGCCGGCAGCGGGGACTCCTGATCGCGGCGCCGAGAACACCACTCCGGGGCACACCCACCCTGGTCGCCCCAGGGGAAACATGGTTAGGCTAGCCTTACCGAACTGTCGTGCTCAGCCCATTCGACCGACCCTGCCCGCTCCCGGAGATCTCTCATGCCGACTTCCCCCGTGGACGTCCCCGCTCCGCCCGTCACCGACACGGGAGTCCGAGCCTCGGCCGGCCCCGACCGCACCGCGGAGTTCGACGGGCGCGTCGCGCTCGTCACCGGCGCGGCCCAGGGCATCGGCGCCGCGGTCGCCCGCCTGCTCACCCAGCGCGGGGCCCACGTCGTGGCCACCGACCGGCGGGCCGACGGCCCCGGGCTCGGCCTGCTGGACGTCACCGACGCCGCCGCCGTCGAGGCCGAGGTCGAGCGCGTGGAGCGCACGGTCGGCCCGATCGACATCCTGGTCAACGTCGCCGGGATCCTGCGCCCGGCCCTCGCCGTGGAGACCACCGACGAGGACTGGGCGGCCACCTTCGCCGTCAACACCACGGGGGTGTTCCACACCTGCCGGGCGGTCGGACGCCGGATGGCCGAGCGCGGCACCGGCAGCATCGTCACCGTCGGCTCCAACGCCGCCGGGGTGCCGCGCACCACGATGGCCGCCTACGCCGCCTCCAAGGCCGCCACCGCGATGTTCGTCCGCTGCCTCGGCCTGGAGCTCGCCCGCTCGGGCGTCCGCTGCAACCTGGTCTCCCCCGGCTCGACCGACACCGAGATGCAGCGCTCGCTGTGGCGCGACGACGCCGCCGAACAGCGCGTCATCGACGGCGACCCGGCCAGCTACCGGGTCGGGATACCCCTCGGCCGGATCGCCGACCCCGAGGACGTCGCCGAGGCCGTGGTGTTCCTGGCCGGCGACCGGGCCCGGCACATCACCATGCAGGACCTCTACGTCGACGGCGGCGCCACCCTGCGCGCCTGAGCCGTCCTCTCCCCCGCTTTCGATCCACCGGTCGGACGATCCACCGGGCAGAGCCGATCCCGCCTTTCCGAACGGAGCAGCATGACCACAGTGAACGAGACCGGCGGCACCACCGCGGACCACCGCGTCGGCGGTGCCCTGCTGGCCGCCTACCGCCCGGGGCCCGACCGGGCGTTCTTCGCCGGTCCGAGACGGACGCTGCTCGCCACGGGCAGCCGGGCGGCCGTCACCGATCCCCCCGAGGCCACCCGCCTGCTGCGGGAGGCGCGCACCCCGGAGCGGCCCGACCCGCTCGTGGTCGGCGCCGTCCCCTTCGCCCCCGGCCGCCCGGCCGCGCTCTTCATACCCGACCGGACCCAGTGGGCCCAGCCGGTCCACGACGACCCGCTGCTGCGGCTCGCGCCCGGGGACCGCACCGGCCCGGTCTGGACCAGCCGTGCCGTCCCGGCCCCCGAGGGCTACCGGGACGCCGTCGCCGACGCCGTCCGGATCCTCGCCGCGGACGGTGAACTCAGCAAGGTCGTCCTCGCCCGGACCCTGGAGCTGTCCACCCCCGGCGGCGCCGACCTCCCGGCCATGCTCCGCCGGCTGATCCACCGTGACCCGCACGGCTACACCTTCGCCGTCCCCGGCGAGGGCAGCGCGACCCTGGTCGGCGCCAGCCCCGAGCTGCTGGTCTCCCGGCGCGGCACCGCCGTGACCTCCAACCCGCTGGCCGGCTCGGCCGCGCGCAGCGACGACCCGGTGGAGGACCGACGGCGCGCCGCCGCCCTGCTGGAGTCGCCGAAGGACCTCGCGGAGCACGCCTTCGTGGTGGACGCCGTCCGGCGCGCGCTCGAACCCCACTGCTACGACCTGGTCGTGCCCGAGCGGCCGTCGGTGATCCGCACCGCCGCGATGTGGCACCTGTCCACGGTCGTCACCGGCACCCTGCGCGACCCCGCCACCAGCGCGCTCGACCTCGCGCTCGACCTGCACCCCACGCCGGCGGTCTGCGGGACGCCGACCGACCGGGCCCGCGCGCTGATCGGTACGCTGGAGCCCTTCGACCGCGGGTTCTACACCGGGGTGGTCGGCTGGGGGGACGCCGACGGCGACGGCGAATGGGTCGTCACGCTCCGCTGCGCGGAGGCCGACGGGGACGGCCTGCGCCTGTTCGCCGGCGCCGGCGTGGTCTCGGGCTCCGTGCCGGAGCACGAACTAGCCGAGACCAGCGCGAAGTTCCGCACCTTTCTCCACGCCGCCGGACTGGGAGACGACAAGTGACCGACTGGCCCGAGGAGTACGTCCGCCGCTACCGGGCGGCCGGCTACTGGACCGACGAACTGCTCGACGAGATGGTCCGCCGGCACGCCGCCGAGCGGCCGGGGCAGATCGCGGTCGTCGACGGGGAGCGTCGGTGGAGCTACGCCGAACTCGACCGGCGGGCCGACCGGATGGCCACCGGGCTGCTGGCCCGGGGCATCCGCCGGGGCGAGCGGATCGTCCTCCAGCTCCCCAACGTGGCCGAGTTCTACGAGGTGTTCATCGGCGCGCTGCGCGCCGGGGTGGTGCCGGTGATGGCGCTGCCGGCCCACCGGCACGCCGAGATCTCCTACTTCTGCGAGTTCGCCGGGGCCCGCGCGCTGATCGTGGCCGACCGGCACGCCGGCTTCGACTACCGGGAGATGGCCGGCCGGGTCACCGCCGCGGTGCCCGCCCTCGCCGAGGTCTTCGTGGCCGGCGACCCGGGGCCGTACACCTCGCTGGACGACCTGCGCGCCGACGAGCCCGCCCCGGTCCAGGACCCTCCCGGCGCCACCGACCTGGCCTTCCTCCAACTCTCCGGCGGCAGCACCGGCCTGCCCAAGCTGATCCCCCGCTACCACTTCGACTACCTGTACAGCGTCCGCGAGTCCGCCGCGATCTGCGAGCTGAGCGCGGAGACCGTCTACCTCTGCGCGCTGCCCGCCGCGCACAACTTCCCGCTCAGCTCCCCCGGCAGCCTCGGTGTCTTCCACGCCGGCGGCCGGGTGGTCCTCGCCCCCGAGCCGAGCCCGGCCACCGCGCTGGCGCTGATCGAGAGCGAGCGGGTCACGCTGACCGGCGTCGTCCCGCCGCTCGCCCTCGCCTGGGCCAACGCGGCGCCCGGCGCCGGCCGGGACCTCTCCAGCCTGCGCCTGCTCCAGGTGGGCGGGGCCAAGCTCAGCGAGGAGGCCGCCCGCCGGCTCGGTCCCGCGCTGGGCTGCGGCCTCCAGCAGGTCTTCGGCATGGCCGAGGGCCTGGTGAACTACACCCGGCCCGAGGACCCGCAGGACACCGTGCTGACCACCCAGGGCCGTCCGATCTCCCCCGCCGACGAGGTGCGGGTGGTCGACGACGAGGACCGCGACCTGCCCGACGGCGCCACCGGCCACCTGCTCACCCGCGGCCCGTACACCATCCGCGGCTACTGGAACGCGCCCGAGCACAACGCCACCGCCTTCACCGGGGACGGCTTCTACCGCACCGGCGACCTGGTCCGCCGGACCGCCACCGGCCACCTGGTGGTCGAGGGCCGGGCCAAGGACCAGATCAACCGGGGCGGCGAGAAGGTCGCCGCCGAGGAGGTCGAGAACGTGCTGCTCGCCCACCCGGCCGTCCACGACGTGTCCGTGGTCGCCGTGCCCGACGAGCACCTCGGCGAACGCAGCCGGGCCTACGTGATCCTGCGCCCCGAGGCGCCCCGCCCGCGCGTCGTCGAGCTGAAGGCCTTCGTGCGCGCCCGCGGCCTGGCCGACTACAAGGTGCCCGACCTGGTCGAGTTCGTGACCGAGTTCCCGCAGACCGGCATCGGCAAGGTCAGCAAGAAGGACCTCCGCACCACCACCTCCTGACGCTCCGCCCCGGAAGAGAGCAAGTCCAGACACCATGGCTCTGCCCACCATCGCCCCGTACGATCCCCCGCGGGTCGACCAGCTCCCCGCGCCCAAGGTCCCGTGGCGGGTCGACCCCGCCCGGGCCGTCCTGCTCGTCCACGACCTGCAGAACTACTTCCTGTCCGCGTTCCCCGCCGAGGGCCCGCCGCTGGCCCCGGCCCTCGCCCGGACCGCCCAGGTCCTGGAGTACGCCCGCGGGAACGGCGTTCCCGTCGTCTACTCGCACCAGCGCGGTGGGCAGACCCCCGAGCAGCGCGGCCTCCAACTGGACTTCTGGGGGCCTGGGTTGCCCGCCGACGCGTGGGCGCAGGCCGTCCCGGAGGCGGTCGCCCCGGCCGAGGGCGACACCCTGCTGCTCAAGTGGAAGTACAGCGCCTTCGCCCGCACCGAACTGGCCGACATCCTGGCCCGGACCGGCCGCGACCAGCTGGTGCTGGTCGGCGTCTACGCCCACATCGGCGTGCTGATGACTGCGGCCGACGCCTGGAGCCGCGACATCCAGGCCTTCGTGGTGGCCGACGCCACCGCCGACTTCTCCGCCGAGAAGCACCTGGAGGGCCTGCGCTGGGCCGCCGAGAAGTGCGCCGTCGTGCTGACCACCGACCAGCTCCTGGAGGCCTCGTGACCGCGCCCGAGGAGTCCGGGCGGCTCTACGCCGACCACGTGACGCTGCGCTACGGCGACCGCGCCATCGCGACCGACCTGTCGATCGGCGTGCCGGACGGCTCCTTCACCGTCATCGTCGGCCCCAACGCCTGCGGCAAGTCCACCCTGCTGCGGGCGTTCGCCAGGCTGCTCAAGCCGGCCGCCGGCCGGGTCCTGCTGGACGGCGAGCAGATCAGCGCGCTGCCCTCGAAGGAACTCGCCCGCCGGCTGGGCCTGCTCCCGCAGAGCTCCACCGCGCCCGACGGCATCACCGTGGCCGACCTGGTCTCCCGCGGGCGCTACCCGCACCAGGGGCTGTTCCGGCAGTGGTCCAGGGAGGACGACCGGGTGGTCGCGGAGTCGATGGCCGCCACCAACGTCGACACCCTCGCCGCCCGCTTCGTCGACGAGCTCTCCGGCGGCCAGCGCCAGCGGGTCTGGCTGGCGATGGCCATCGCCCAGCAGACCCCGCTGCTGCTGCTCGACGAGCCGACCACCTTCCTCGACATCGCCCACCAGGTCGAGGTCCTCGACCTGTGCGCCCGGCTGCACGAGGAGCAGAACCGCACCCTCGTCGCGGTGCTCCACGACCTCAACCAGGCCGCCCGCTACGCCAGTCACCTGATCGCCATGCGGGACGGCGCGGTGGTGGCCCAGGGCCCGCCCGGCGAGATCGTCACCGCCGAGCTGGTCGAGAAGGTCTTCGACCTGCCCTGCCAGGTGATCGAGGACCCGCAGACCGGTACCCCGCTGGTGGTCCCGATGGCACCCGGACACCGGTCGAGGACCAGGTGAACCGCACCGTTACCGGAACCCTGCCGGTACGGCGGGCGACGGCGGCCGACGCGGCGGCGCTCTTCGCGCTCTCCGAGCCGTCCATGGTCTCGGGTGAGCTGCGCCGCCGCCGGCCGGCCGACTACCGCTCGCCGCAGGACCGCTTCCTCCTGGTCGACGGCCCGTCCGGACCGGACGGCTGCGTGGCGCTGCGACTGCTCGCCCCCGAGCTCCCGGCCCACCCCGCCCCCGGGCTGGTGCACAACTTCTGCGTCCGCGAGGGCCTGCGCGGCGCGGGCCTCGGCTCGCAGCTCCTGGACGCCCTGCTGGACGAGGCCGGGCGGCACGGGGTGCGCACCCTCGTCACCGCCAGCACCGGCGGCGGAGCGCTCTTCCGCCGTTACGGCTTCGAGGAGATCCCGGCCGCGCTCGCACCGCGGGCCTGGGCCGACCGGCTGGACCCGGCCCGCCGCTCCCTGGTCTTCCTCAGGACGCTGGAGGGCTGAGACCGCCGCCGGACAGCCGAAGTCCCCGGGCCCGTGATCGGACCCGGGGACTTCGGCTGTCCGGGGTCAGCCGCGCGAGGCCCGCCACTGACCGGCGATCAGCCAGACCAGGTAGCAGCCGCCCACCACGCCGGTGAACACACCGACCGGCAGCTGGGTGGGGGCGAGCAGGCGCTGCGCCGCCAGGTCGCTGACGGCCAGCAGCACCGCGCCCAGCAGCGCGGAGCCCACCAGGTTGGGGCCGGTGGCCCGGGTCAGCCGGCGGACGGCCTGCGGGGCGATCAGCGCCACGAACGGGACCGGGCCGGCCGCGGCGGTGGCGGCGGCCGTCAGCGCGACGCCGATCAGCACCAGCCAGATCCGCACCCGCTCGGTGCGCACCCCGAGCGAGGAGGCCGCGTCGTCGCCCATCTCCAGCATCCGCAGCGGGCGGCCGAGCAGCACCGCCGCCGGCAGCAGGACGGCCAGCGCGAGCGCCATCGGCCCGCAGTGCTCCCAGCCGCGGGCGTTGAGGCTGCCGGTCAGCCAGACCGCCGCGCTCTGCGCGTCGCTGAACGAGGCCCGGGCGATCAGGTAGGCGTTGAGCGAGGAGAGCAGCGAGCTGACCCCGATGCCGACCAGCACCAGCCGGTAGCCCTGGGTGCCGCCGCGCCGGGCCAGCAGGTAGACCAGGAACGCGGTGACCAGCCCGCCCACCACGGCGCCGAAGGCGACGGTGGCGGCGCTGCCGCCGATCACCAGGATCACCGCCAGCGCCCCGGTGGCCGAGCCGACCGTGAAGCCGATGACGTCCGGGCTGCCCAGCGGGTTGCGGGCGAGCGTCTGGAAGAGCGCGCCGGCCAGGCCGAGCGCGGCGCCCACCAGGAGGGCGGTCAGCAGCCGCGGCAGCCGCACCTCCATGACGATGTAGCGGTCCGCGCGGACGCCGCCGCCGGTGAGCACGTCGATCACGTCGGAGACCGGCAGCGGGTAGTCACCGGCCGTCAGCAGCCAGGCGCAGACACCGAGCAGCGCGAGCACCAGCAGCCCGCCGACCACCGTCGCCCGGCGGTGCCAGCGCAGCGAGCGCCCGCCGGGCAGCCGCAGCGCCCGCAGCGGGACGGGGGGCCGGGCGGCGGGGCCGTCCGGCCCGGTCACGACGGGTGCGGCGGGCCGGGGGACCGTCAGGGGGCTGTTCACAGTCGGGCGATCCTTCGGCCGCGGACGAGGGCGATGAAGAGCGGCGCGCCGATGAAGGCGGTGACCACGCCGGCCTGGAGCTCCGCCGGGTGCAGGAGCACCCGGCCGAGGATGTCCGCGCCGACCAGCAGCACCGGGGCCAGGACCGCCGAGAGCAGCATGATCCAGCGCTGGTCCGGGCCGCAGACGTGGCGGGCGAGGTGCGGAACGGCCAGGCCGACGAAGGCGATCGGGCCCACCGCCGCGGTGGCGGCGCCGCACAGCAGCGTGACGGCGACCAGGCTGAACGCCCGGGTGCGGGCCGGGCGGGCGCCCAGCGCGTGCCCGGCGTCGTCGCCGAGGGCGAGGGCGTTCAGCGGACGGCCCAGCAGCAGGGCGAGCGCTCCGCCGGCCGCCAGGAACGGCAGCACCTGGCCGAGCACCGCGGAGTCGACGCCGGCCAGCGTGCCGACCTGCCAGAACCGGAACCGGTTGAGGGTCAGCGGATCGAGCAGGATCAGGCCGTTGACGAAGGCGGTCAGCACGGCGGTGACGGCGGTTCCGGCCAGCGCGAGGCGCGCGGGGGTCGCCGAGGCCCGGCCGCCGCCACCGAGGATCTGCACCACCAGGGCCGCGACGGCGGCGCCCGCCAGGGCGAACCAGATGTAGGAGTGGAAGCTCCGCAGGTCGAACAGGGCCGTCCCGGCCGCCACGGCCGCGGCGGCGCCGCCGTTGACGCCGAGCAGGCCGGGGTCGGCCAGCGGGTTGCGGGTGAGCGCCTGCATCATCGCGCCGGCGACCCCGAGGGCGGCGCCGACGGCGATGCCGAGCAGCGTGCGCGGGATCCGCGCGTGGTGCACCACGATCCAGTCCTCGGACGTGGGCTCGTGGTGGAACAGGACGTGCAGGACCTGGCCGGGCGGGATGTAACGGGCGCCGATCGCGATGCCCGCGAGGGCGAGCAGGGCCAGCAGCACCAGTGCTCCGAGGAGCCAGGCCAGCCGTCGGCCGGTGCCGATCCGCCCGGGCGGGGTGGTCTTCGCCCCGGCCGCGGCGCGCGGCGCAGTGGCGGTCGTCATGCGTGCTCGTGCTCGCCCTCGTGGTGGTCGTGGTTGGCGACGCCACGCTTCCAGTAGCCGTCCACGTCGACCTGGTGGCGGTCCAGGCCGCGCTCCGCCCGCAGGTGACGGCGGATCGGCTTGAGCGCGTTGGCCTCACCCGCGACCCAGGCGAAGCCCAGGCCGGGCGGCAGCTGCGCCGCGCGGACGGCCCGCTCCAGCAGGTCGGTGCTGCCGGCCGGGGCGTCGCCGCGGTGCAGCCAGGTGACGGTCGCGTCGGTGGCGGTCTCGAAGACCTGCTCGTGCTCGGGCCCGGGCACCTCGGCGAAGGCGATCACCTTGACGCCGGCGGGGAGCATCTCCAGCCAGCGGCCGAGCGCCGGGATGGCGGTCTCCTCGGCCGCGAGCAGGTACCAGTCGTGGACGAAGGGGATCTCCTCCGACCCGCGCGGGCCCAGGACGCCCAGCCGCATGCCGGGTTCGGCGGCCTCGGCCCAGCTGGAGCCGACGCCGGTGCCGTGCAGCACCATGTCGATGTCGAGCTCCTGCTCGGCCCGCCGGTAGTGGCGCACGGTGTAGTCGCGGGTGATCGGCTCGACCGGGGCGTCCATCCAGGTGTCGTTCTCGACCACCGGCGCGACCGGCAGGGCGGCCCCGTCCTCGGCGAAGCAGAGCTTCACGTGGTCGGTCGGGGCCTGCTCGCAGAAACCTTCGAGCTCGGGACCGCCGAAGGTGACCCGCACCGTGCCGGGCGTGACCCGGGTGACCCGCCGGACTTCCAGCAGGCGGTACTTCAGCGGGTGGCGAACGATCCGCATGCGCGGTGGCGCGGTCTCTGTGGTCATCGGTCAGCCCAATCCGGTGGGAGGTGTGCGCAGGCCGGGAGGCGCGGGAGCCGCCCCCCGGTGAACGGGGAGCGGCACCAGCACTCACTTCTGATTAGGTTAGCCTAACCTCGTATTGTCAGACCAGTCGCGTCGCCCTGATCGGCAGCCCACCTGCCGGTTCGTCACCGACCAGGTGGCCGCCGTCCAGCCGGACGACGCGGGGCAGCCGCGCGATGGTGGCCGGCCGGTGCGCGATCACGATCAGCGTGCAGTCCGCCCGCAGCTCGTCCAGGGCGTGCTCCAGCCGGGCCGCGGTGGCCGGGTCGATGTCGGCCGTCGCCTCGTCGAGGACCAGGACGGCCGGGTCGGCCAGCACCGCGCGGACCAGGCCGAGGATCTGCCGCTCCCCCGCCGACAGGTTGCCGCCGCGCAGCCCGACCTCCGCGTCCAGACCGCCCGGCAGTTCGGCGAGCCAGGCCCGCAGGCCCAGCTGGTCGACCGTCCGCTCGATGGCAGCGCGGTCCGGTGCGCCCTGGACCAGGGCCAGGTTCTCGGCCACCGTGCCGGTGACCATCCGCACCTCCTGCGGCACCAGCACGATCCGGCGGCGCAGCTCCGCCTCGGGCACGGCCGCGAGGTCGGTGCCGGCGAAGCTGACAGTGCCGGAGTCCGGCTGGTAGAGGCCGCAGAGCAGCTTGGACAGCGTGGTCTTCCCGGAGCCGGTCTCGCCGACGACCCCGGTGCGGCTCCCCTCGGGGAAGTCCAGGCTGATCCCGTGCAGGGTGCGGCCGTCCGCCCGGTAGGCGTACTCGACGCCCTCGCAGCGCAGGTCGCCCCGGGCCGGCAGGCCGGGGGCCGTCTTCGGGCGGTCCGCGGGGGCGGTCGCCGCCAGCAGGTCCAGCAGCCGGGCCAGGCCGGTGCGCGCCGTCTGCACCTCGCCGACCAGCTGCGAGAGGTCGGCGAAGGAGTCGAAGAGGTTGCGGCTGGCGAGCACGAAGACGACCACGGCGTCGATGGTCAGGGTGCCCCGCACGACCAGCCAGCCGCCGACCAGCAGCAGCACCACGAGGGCCAGGCCCTCGATCAGGCTCACCAGGTCGATCCGGTTCTCCACCCGCAGCGCCCGGCGGGCGGCGTGCACCGCCCGGGTGTTCTCGCCGTCGAAGCGGCGCGTCCACCCGGCCAGGCCGCGCGAGGTCTGGAGGGCCTCACGGGCGGTCAGGGTCTCGGAGAAGGTGGCCGCGACGGTGGCTTCCGCGCCGGCCTTGGCGCCGAAGGCCGCGCCGGCGTCGCGCTGGAACCAGCGGGTGACCAGCAGGGTCAGCGGGACGAAGACGACCAGCTGGACGAGGAGCAGCACCCAGGAGTACCAGGCCAGCATCACCAGGGTGAAGACCAGGGTCGCCACCGAGGCGACCAGGCTGCGCAGGTGCAGCCGGACGAACGCGGCCAGCGCGGCGACCTCGCCGGTCGAGCGGCGCAGCAGCTCGCCGCTGCGGTGGGTCTCCAGGAAGCGCAGCGGCGCGGTCGCCAGGTTCTCCACGCACTGCTCGCGCAGGGTGCGGACGACCTGCTCGCCGCCCTGGATCAGCAGCAGTTCGCCGACCCGGGCCAGCACCAGCTGGCCGACCGCGAACACGGCGAGCAGCAGGACGGCCAGGCCGAGGCCGCCGCGGTCCTCGTGGTCGAGCGCGTAGGCGGCCACGCCGACCAGCGGGGCGACGGCGACCAGCGCGGCGGAGTCGGCGAGGCCGACCAGCAGCGCGACGACGAGCCGGGCCCGGTGCGGGCGCAGGTACGGCGCCGCCCGGCGCAGCACCCCCCGGTGGTCCGCCTCGTCCTGGAGCAGGGGCTGCTCAGCCATGGGCCGCCTCCGCGGTGGTCGCAGTCATGGCGCTCTCGGGCCTTTCGGTCGGGTCGGCTCCGGGGGTGCCGGGGGTCGTCGTGACGGTGTCGTCGGACGCTTGGGAGCGCAGCCGGACCACCCGGTCGGCGGCCTCCAGGACGGCGCCGCGGTGCGAGGCGAAGACGACCGTGCGGCCGGCGGCCCAGCCGCGCAGCCGTTCCAGCACGAGCTTCTCGGTCGTGGTGTCCAGCGCGGAGGTCGAGTCGTCCAGCAGCAGCACCCGGGGGTCGCCGAGCAGGGCGCGGGCGATGGCCAGCCGCTGGACCTGGCCGCCGGAGAGGGCGGTGCCGCCCTCGCCCAGCTCGGTCAGGTAGCCGTCGGGCATCGCGGTGAGCTGGTCGTGGATGCCGGCGGTCCGACAGGCCTCGTGCAGCGCCGCGTCGTCGAACTCGCGGCCGAGCCGGAGGTTGTCGGCGACGGTGCCGGAGAGCAGGACCGGCCGCTGGGACACGTAGGCGATCCGCGAGCGGACCTCGTCCAGCCGGACGTCGCGCAGGTCGACGCCGCCGTAGGAGACGGTTCCGGCGTCCGGGTCGTCGAGGCGGACGGCGAGGCGCAGCAGGGTGCTCTTGCCGGAGCCGGTGGCGCCTTCCAGGGCGACGAACTCGCCGTCCCCGACCGCCAGGTCGACCGGGCCGAGCACGGTCCGGCCGTCCCGGACGGCGGTGGCGCCGGCCAGCACCAGGGTGCCGGAGGCGGGCAGGTGCACGGCCCGGTCGGGGGCGGGTTCGGCGACCACCGGGCGGATGCAGAGGGCCTCGTCGATCCGGGCGGCCGCGACGTCGGCCTGGCCGCGCTCCAGCAGACGGTCCACCAGGACCCGGGTGGCGAGGGTGATGATCGCCATCCAGGAGGTGTAGGCGACCAGGTCGCCGATGGAGAGCCGCCGGTCGAGGACGGCCAGGCCGCCGATGCCGACGCCGGCCGCGACGGCGAGCCGGGGGACGAACGGCGCCACGGCCGCCCAGCCGGCCTCCACCCGGGCGGCGACGACGGTCCGGTCGGTGACGTCGGCGCTGGCGGTGTGGTGGCGGTCGACCAGGGGCCGGTGACCGCCGGTGCCGCGCAGGCCGGTGCCGACCTGGAGCAGGTCGGCGACGGCGTCGGCGCGTTCGCTGTGGGCCCGGGAGAGCTCACCGCTGGCGGCGGCGAACCGCTTGGGGAAGTGGAGGTTGACCCAGACCAGGAACGGCAGGGTCGCCAGGGTGACCAGCAGCAGGGTCAGGTCGAGGGCGGCGAGGGCGGGCAGCAGGACCACGAAGGTGGTGGCCAGCACCACCCAGACGGCCAGGCCGTGCACCCACTCGCGGACCAGGTCGGTGTCGCGGGTCGCGCGCATGGCGAGGTCGCCGTGCCCGCGCGAGGCGAGCGCGGCCCGGTCCAGGCCGGAGAGGTGGCGCAGCAGCCGGCCCCTCAGGTCGGCGCCCACCTTGGCATCGGCGTAGCCGGCCCAGTACTGCCAGCCGTACAGGCCGACGAACTGGACCGCGGCGGCGCCGGCGGCGGCGCCGGACCAGAGCAGCAGGGCCCCGCCGTCGCCGGGCTTGATGCCCTCGTCCAGGGCCTGGCTGACGCACCACGGCACGGCCAGGAGGGCGATCTGGCGGATCGCCGCCGCCACCATCGCCGCGGCCACCGTGGCCCGGTGGGGCCGCAGGGAGCTTCGTAGCAGGGCGCGGGCCCGACGGCGGCGCTCCGGGGAGAGTGCTCCGGGCGCCAGGTCCTCGTCCGCGAGTTCCTCGGCCGTCAGGCCGTCCTGGGGCCCCGCGGCGGGTTCCGTCTGTCGGTTGCTCACATCGCTCACTCGATCGCTCGCCCGTCTGGTCACTGATTCGAATACGGGGCGGGGGGACGGCCCGGTCGGGCCGTCCCCCCTGTGGTGGGTCAGACGCCGGCGGCGGCCGTACGGGCGACCAGGCTGGCCGGGCGCATGTCCGTCCAGTTGGCGTCCACGTAGGCGGTGCACGCCTCACGGCTGTCCTCGCCGTGCACGACCGTCCAGCCGGCCGGGATCTCGGCGAAGGCGGGCCAGAGGGAGTGCTGGTTCTCCGCGTTGACGAGCACGAAGTAACGGGCGTCGTCGTCCTCGAACGGGTTGGTGGCGCTCATGTCGTCTCCTTGGGGTAGTGGTCGGTGGACGGGCGGTCAGCCGGAACAGGCCGGCGTGCTCTCAGGCTCCTCGCCGAGCGAGGCCGTGACGAGACGGTCGACGAGGAACTCGGCGAGCGCCGCCACGGTCGGCCGGGCCAGCAGGTCGGCGAGGCCGAAGTCACCGGCGAACTCCGCCCGGATCCGCTGGAGCAGCGACATCGCGAGCAGCGAGTGGCCGCCGAGGTCGAAGAAGTTCTCGTCGATCCCGAGTGCGGGCAGGCCCAGCACGTCGGTGAACGCCGCGTGCACGGCCTGCTCGCTCGGGTACCTCGGTCCGCGCAGCGGTCCCGACGCGGTGAAGTCGGTGGCGCTGGGCGCGGGGAGGGCCTTGCGGTCGAGCTTGCCGTTGACGGTCAGCGGCAGCTCGTCGAGCACCACGAATGCCGACGGCACCATGTACTCGGGCAGCCGGGCGGCCAGCATACGCCGGACCGCGGCGGCCTCGATAAGGGTACCCTCACCCGGCACCAGGTAGGCGACCAGGCGCTTGACGCCGGGGGTGTCCTCGCGGACCAGCACGGCGGCCTGGGCCACGGCCGCCTCCAGGGCGATGGCGTCCTCGATCTCGCCGGGCTCGACCCGGTAGCCGCGGATCTTCACCTGGTCGTCGGCACGACCGAGGAAGTCCAGCAGACCGTCCTGACGCCAGCGCACCACATCGCCGGTGCGGTACATCCGGCCCCCGGGCTCGCCGAACGGGTCCGCGACGAAACGCTCCGCCGTCAGCCCCGCCCGGTTGAGGTAACCCCGCGCCAGACCCACACCCGACACGTACAGCTCGCCCGCCACACCCACCGGAACCGGCCGCAGACAGGCGTCCAGAACGTACGCCCGGGTGTTCCAGATCGGCCGGCCCACCGTCGCGGTCGCCGAGTCCAGCGTCCCGCCACCGAGGGTGTTGATGGTGTACTCGGTCGGCCCGTACAAGTTGTAGCCCATGACTCCCGGCGTCTCGCGCAGCCTGGTCCAGAGCGTCTCCGCCACCGCCTCACCACCCAGCAGCACCAGCACCGGACGGTGCCGGTCCTCGTCCAGCAGACCGGCCTCCACCAGCGCCTGCGCGTACGAGGGCGTCACGTTGATGACATCGATCCCGTGGACGTCCAAGTAGTCGGCCAGGCCCTGGGCGTCGCGGCGCAGGGCCTCGTCCAGGACGTGCACCTCATGGCCCTCGACCAGCCAGAGCAGTTCCTCCCAGGACATGTCGAAGGAGAACGAGACGGTGTGCGCGATCCGCAGCCGGCGACCACCCGCGGACTCGACCACCGGATCGAAGATCGCCTCACGATGGTTCAACTGCATGTTCGTCAGACCCCGGTACGGCGTCACCACACCCTTCGGCCGACCCGTCGAACCCGAGGTGAAGATCACATACGCCGGACTGTCCTGATCCACCACCACACCCAGCGGACCCTCCGGCAACGCCGCCAACTCCGCCACCTCCTGCTGCGAGTCCAACAACAGCACACCCCCGAACGACGGCATCAGCGCGGCAGCCGTCGAATCCGTCACCAGGCAGACCGGAGCGGTGTCCTCCACCATGAACGCCAACCGCTCCACCGGATAGTCCAGCTCCAACGGCAGATACGCCGCACCCGTCCGCAGCACCGCGAACAACGCCGCCACCATCTCCAGCGAACGCGGCAACCCCAGCGCCACCACCCTCTCCGGCCCCGCCCCCCGCGCCACGAACAACCGCGCCAACCGGTTCACCCGGGCATCCAGCTCCGCGTACGACCACGACACCCCACCGAACACCAACGCCGTCTCACCCGGCACCGCCACCGCACGCTCCGCCAGCAGATCCGCCACCGTCGCCCCCGGCAACCCACGACCCGTCGCCACCCACTCCCCCAACACCAGACCGCGCTCACGCACCGTCAACACATCCAGGGCGCCGATCCGGCGGCCCGGGTCGGCCGCGACCTGCTCCAGCAGGGCCAGCAGCCGCTCGACCAGGGCCTCGGCGGTGGTGCGGTCGTAGAGGTCGGCCGCGTACTCGAAGGCGATGTCGATCTCCTCCGTGGTGGAGGTCTCCTCGAAGTTGAAGTCGAGTTCGAACTTCGCGGCGCCCAGCTCGAAGGGCAGGATCCGGCTCTCCAGGCCGAGCAGGCGTCCGGCCTGGCCGTCGTTGTGCTGGTAGCCGAGCATCACCTGGAACAGCGGGTGCCGGCCGGGCACGCGCGGCGGGTTGACCGCCTCGACCAGCCGGTCGAACGGCAGGTCCTGGTGGGCGAAGGCCGCCAGGTCGGTGTCCCGGGTGCGGGTCAGCAGCTCGGCGAAGGTCGGGTCGCCGGACAGGTCGTTGCGCAGGACCAGCGTGTTGACGAAGAAGCCGACCAGCCCGTCCAGCGCGCTGTCGGAACGCCCGGCGACGGGCGCCCCGAGGGGGATGTCCGTACCGGCGCCCAGGCGGTGCAGCAGGGTGGCCACGGCCGCCTGGAGCACCATGAAGGTGGTGGTGCCGGTCGCCCGGGCGGCCTCGCGCAGACCGCGGTAGACGGCCGGGGGGACCTGGCCGCGCACGGTGTCGCCGCGGTAGCCGGCCACCGGACGGCGCGGGTGGTCGGTCGGCAGCGGCAGCTCCTCCGGCAGCCCGGCGAGTGCCTGCTTCCAGTACCCGGCCTGCCGGGCGTGCAGGCTCCGCTCGTCCTCGGGCGAGCCGAGCAGCTCCTGCTGCCAGAGCGTGTAGTCGGCGTACTGGACCGGCAGCGGCGCCCAGTCGGGGGTGCGGCCGTCGGTGTGCGCCGCGTAGGCGCCGGTGAGGTCCTCGATGAAGGGGAGCATCGACCACTCGTCGCCCGCGATGTGGTGGAAGAGCACCACCACCACGTGGTCCTCCGGGCCGAGCTCCAGCAGGCTGACCCGCAGCGGCAGTTCGGCGGAGAGGTCGAAGCCGTACCGGACGGCGCTCCGGAGGTCGGCGTCCAGCGTCGACTCGGAGGAGCGGACCAGGTGCACGGCCGCCTCGGCCGCCGGGGCCTCCAGGATCCGCTGGTGGACGTCGCCGTCGCGCTCGGTGAAGACGGTGCGCAGGCTCTCGTGCCGCTGCGTCACCGAGCGGACGGCGGCGCCGAGGGCGGCCCGGTCCAGCGGTCCGGTGACCCGCACCACCAGGGGCACGTTGTAGGTGGCGCCCGAGTCGTCGAGGTTCTGCAGGAACCACATCCGGCGCTGGGCGTGCGAGAGCGGCAGGTCGGCCGGGCGCTCGCGGCGGCCCAGGGCGGGGCGCGGGTCGTCGCCGGCGCCGGCCCGGTGGGCGAGGCCGGCCGGGGTGGGTGCCTCGAAGAGGTCGCGGACGGTGAGCCCGGCGCCGCCGGGCAGTGCGCGGACCCGGCCGATCAGCCGGGTGGCCAGCAGGGAGTGGCCGCCGAGGTCGAAGAAGTGGTCCTCGGGGCCGACCTCGGTGAGGCCGAGCACCTCGGCGAAGGCGCCGCAGAGGATCTCCTCCCGGGCGTCGCGCGGGGCGCGGCCGGGGCCGGTCCCGGTGCCGGCGGGCGCGGGGAGGGCCTTGCGGTCGAGCTTGCCGTTGACGGTCAGCGGCAGCTCGTCGAGCACCACGAACGCCGACGGCACCATGTACTCGGGCAGCCGGGCGGCGAGTTCGTTGCGGACGGCGGCGAGGTCCACGGCCGTCGCGGCGGGGACGAGGTAGGCGACCAGGCGCTTGACGCCGGGGGTGTCCTCGCGGACCAGCACGGCGGCCTGGGCCACGGCCGCCTCCAGGGCGATGGCGTCCTCGATCTCGCCGGGCTCGACCCGGTAGCCGCGGATCTTCACCTGGTCGTCGGCACGACCGAGGAAGTCCAGCAGACCGTCCTGACGCCAGCGCACCACATCGCCGGTGCGGTACATCCGGCCCCCGGGCTCGCCGAACGGGTCCGCGACGAAACGCTCCGCCGTCAGCCCCGCCCGGTTGAGGTAACCCCGCGCCAGACCCACACCCGACACGTACAGCTCGCCCGCCACACCCACCGGAACCGGCCGCAGACAGGCGTCCAGAACGTACGCCCGGGTGTTCCAGATCGGCCGGCCCACCGTCGCGGTCGCCGAGTCCAGCGTCCCGCCACCGAGGGTGTTGATGGTGTACTCGGTCGGCCCGTACAAGTTGTAGCCCATGACTCCCGGCGTCTCGCGCAGCCTGGTCCAGAGCGTCTCCGCCACCGCCTCACCACCCAGCAGCACCAGCACCGGACGGTGCCGGTCCTCGTCCAGCAGACCGGCCTCCACCAGCGCCTGCGCGTACGAGGGCGTCACGTTGATGACATCGATCCCGTGGACGTCCAAGTAGTCGGCCAGGCCCTGGGCGTCGCGGCGCAGGGCCTCGTCCAGGACGTGCACCTCATGGCCCTCGACCAGCCAGAGCAGTTCCTCCCAGGACATGTCGAAGGAGAACGAGACGGTGTGCGCGATCCGCAGCCGGCGACCACCCGCGGACTCGACCACCGGATCGAAGATCGCCTCACGATGGTTCAACTGCATGTTCGTCAGACCCCGGTACGGCGTCACCACACCCTTCGGCCGACCCGTCGAACCCGAGGTGAAGATCACATACGCCGGACTGTCCTGATCCACCACCACACCCAGCGGACCCTCCGGCAACGCCGCCAACTCCGCCACCACCTCCGGCGAGTCCAACAACAGCACACCCCCGAACGACGGCATCAGCGCGGCAGCCGTCGAATCCGTCACCAGGCAGACCGGAGCGGTGTCCTCCACCATGAACGCCAACCGCTCCACCGGATAGTCCAGCTCCAACGGCAGATACGCCGCACCCGTCCGCAGCACCGCGAACAACGCCGCCACCATCTCCAGCGAACGCGGCAACCCCAGCGCCACCACCCTCTCCGGCCCCGCCCCCCGCGCCACGAACAACCGCGCCAACCGGTTCACCCGGGCATCCAGCTCCGCGTACGACCACGACACCCCACCGAACACCAACGCCGTCTCACCCGGCACCGCCGACGCACGCTCCGCCAGCAGATCCGCCACCGTCGCCTCCGGCAACCCACGACCCGTCGCCACCCACTCCCCCAACACCAGACCGCGCTCACGCACCGTCAACACATCCAAGGTGCGAACCGGGCGGTCGGGGCGCTCCAGGATCTGCTCCAGGAGGGCCAGCAGCCGCTCGGCGTGCTCCTCGACGACGGCCCGCTCGAAGACGTCCGGGCGGTACTTCCACTCGAAGGTGAGGTGCTCGCCGGGGTTGGTGATGAAGATCAGCGGGAAGTGCGTCGCGTCGACGTCCGTCACCTGGCGCAGGCCGAGGCGCTCGCGCAGGCGGTCCCGCAGGCCCTCGTCGGCCGGGGTGTTGCGGAGCACCTGGAGGGTGTCGAACAGCCGGCCGAAGCCGGTGCCGCGCTGGATCTCGCCCAGCCCGGTCTGATGGTGCGCCAGCAGAGCGCTCTGCTCGTCCTGGAGGCGGGTGAGGAAGGCGGCGACGCCCTCCTCGCCGTCCAGCCGGGCCCGGACCGGCACCGTGTTGAGGAACATGCCGATGGTGGCGTCGATGCCGGGCAGCTCGGCCGGGCGGCCGGAGACGGTGGCGCCGAACACCACGTCCTCGCGGGCCGTCAGACCGGCCAGCAGCAGGCCCCAGGCGCCGGAGAGCACGGTGTTGAGGGTCAGGCCGTGCTCCCGGCCGAAGGCGGCCAGCCGCTCGCCGAGCCCGGCGGGGGCCTCGACGACGACCTCCTCCGGCAGCAGCGCGGCCCGCTCGCGGGCCTGCGGGGCGAGCAGCGTCGGCTCGGCCAGGCCCTCCAGCGCGGAGCGCCAGGCGGCCCGGCCTGCCTCCTGGTCCTGGCCGGCCAGCCAGCGCAGGAAGTCCCGGTAGGGCAGACCGGCGGCCGGCGGGCGCTCGCCGGCGCAGCGGGTCAGCACCTCCTGGAGGAAGAGCCCGGAGGACCAGCCGTCCCAGAGCAGCGCGTGGTTGGTGATCAGGACGCGCTGACCGCCGTCGGGGGCGAGCACCGAGACCAGCCGCAGCAGCGGCGGCGCGGCGAGGTCGAAGCGGGTGAACGCCTCGCGCTCCTTGAGGAGGCGCAGTTCGGCCTCGAAGTCGTCCGTGCCGAGCGCCGACAGGTCGACCTCGGTGAGCGGGACGTCGACGGCGCGCGGCAGGAACTGCACCGGGCGCTCCAGGCCGTCCTGGAGGAAGCCGGCCCGCAGGTTGGGGTGGCCGTCCAGCACGGCGGCCACGGCGGCGCGCAGCACCTCCAGCGGGATCCGGGCGGTCAGCGAGAGCACGTCGCGCGAGGTGTGGACGTCCAGCGCCTGCTCGTCGTACCCGGCCTCGAAGAGCAGGCCCTCCTGGAGCGGGGAGACCGGCCAGACGTCCTCGATCTCCAGCTTGGGCACGGCGGCGCGGACGAGGGCCAGTTCGGCCTCGGTCGCCGGGGGCAGCTCGGGCAGCTCCGGGGCGGCGCCGGCCGCCTCGCGGCGGTCGGCCAGCTCGGCGAGGGCGGCCGGGGTGCGGCCCTCGAACACGTCGCGCGGGCTGAGCGAGAGCCCCTCGGCGCGGGCGGCGCCGATCAGCCGGATCGAGGAGATGCTGTCGCCGCCGAGGCGGAAGAAGTCGTCCTCGACGCCGGCCCGCGGCAGGCCGAGGACCTCCGCGTACAGGTCGCAGAGCAGCTGCTCGGTCTCGGAGCCGGCGTCCCGGCCGGCCGCCAGGCCGGTGTAGGCGAGCGCCTCGTCGGGCAGTGCGGCCCGGTCGAGCTTGCCGTTGACGGTCAGCGGCAGCGCGTCCAGCACGGCGAAGGCGGACGGCACCATGTACTCCGGCAGCCGGGCGGCGAGCGCCCGGTGGAGTTCCTCGGTGTCGAGCAGGGCGCCCTTGGCGGGGACGGCGTAGGCGACGATGCGCCGGACGGCGCCGGGCCGGACCAGCACGGCGGCCTGGGCCACGCCCGGCTGCCCGGCCAGCGCGGCCTCGATCTCGCCGAGTTCGATCCGGTAGCCGCGGATCTTCACCTGGTCGTCGGTGCGGCCGAGGTACTCGACCTCGCCGTCGGCCCGGCGGCGGACCAGGTCTCCGGTGCGGTACATGCGCTCGCCCGGGGCGAACGGGTCGGCGACGAACCGGCCGGCGGTCAGGCCGGGCCGGTCCAGGTAGCCGCGGGCCAGCTGCGGGCCGGCCAGGTACAGCTCACCGGGCACGCCGGCCGGGACCGGCCGCAGCAGGCCGTCCAGCACGTGGGCGCGGGTCCCGCGCAGCGGGCGGCCGATGACCGGGGCGGCGCTGTCCGCCAGGTCGGCGACCAGGGCGTCGACGGTGAACTCGGTCGGGCCGTAGTAGTTGACGGCGGTGACGCCCGCCTCGCCGCGCAGCCTGGTCCAGAGCGGCTCGGGCAGCGCCTCGCCGCCGAGCAGCAGCACCGCCGGGCGGTGCTCGCCGGCCAGCAGGCCGCTGTCAAGCAGCTGCTGGGCGTACGAGGGGGTGACGTCGAGGGCGTCGACGCGGTGGGCGCGGGTGTAGCCGACCACCGCCTCGGCGTCCCGGCGGTCGTCCTCGCCGAGGACGTGCAGCTCGTGGCCGCCGATCAGCCAGATCAGCTGCTCCCACGAGGAGTCGAAGGAGAACGAGGCGGTGTGCAGGGCGCGCAGCCGGGCCCGGCCGGTGGCGCGCAGCGCGTCGGCGAAGGTGGTGGCCAGGTGGTCGTGGATCAGGTTGCCGAGGCCGCGGTGCGGGATCACCACGCCCTTGGGCCGGCCGGTGGAGCCGGAGGTGTGGATGACGTACGCGGCGGCGTCGGGGTGGACGGGACCGCCGCGCTCGGCGTCGGTGAGCGGGCCGGCGGGCAGCGCGGCGAGGTCGGCGGCGGTCCGCGGGTCGTCCAGCAGCAGGACGGCGGCGCCGGGCACCTCGGGCAGCCGGGCGGCGACCTGGGCGGTGGTCAGGACGACGGCGGGGCGGGCGTCCGCCAGGAGCAGGGCGAGCCGCTCGTCCGGGTGGTCGAGGTCGATCGGCAGGTAGGCGGCGCCGGCCCGCAGGACGGCGAGCAGCGCGGTGACCGACTCGGCGGAGCGCGGCAGCGCGAGGGCGGCGATGTCGTCGGCGCCCAGGCCGTGGGCGCGCAGCAGCCGGGCCAGCCGGTCGGCGGCGGCGTCCAGTTCGGCGAAGGAGAGCTGGACGGGGGCCGGGCCGCCGGTCAGGCCGGGGCCGACCAGGGCCCGGGCGTCCGGGGTGCGGGCGGCCCGGTCGGCGAACAGGTCGGCGGCGGTGGCGTCCGGGACGCGGTGCTCGCCGCCGGAGACGGTGGCGGGCAGCGCGGCGCGCTCGGCGGCGTCGAGCAGGTCCAGCCGGGCGAGCGGGGTGTCCGGGTCGGCGGCGAACGCGGCGAGCAGGCGCAGGAAGCGGTCGGCGATCCGGCCGGCCTCGGCCTCGGTGAACAGCTCGGGCCGGTACTCCAGCTCCAGCCGCAGCCGCTCGCCGGGCAGCACGGTCAGGCCCAGCGGGTAGTGGGTGGCGTCGCGGGCGCCGAGCGCGGTGACGGCCAGGCCCTCGACGGTGCCCAGGCTCGTACGGAGCGCGTCGCCGCCGCCCTGGTAGTTCTCGACCACGAGCAGGGTGTCGAACAGCGCGCCCTCGACGTCGGCGAGCCGCTGGATGGCACCGAGGCCGAGGTGCTGGTGGGCGATCAGCTCGGCCTGCTCGCGCTGGACGGCGGCGGCGGCGCCGGCCAGGGTGGCGCCGGGGGCGAGCCGCACGCGCACCGGCACGGTGTTGATGAAGAGGCCGACCATGGTGTCGGCGCCGGGCAGGTCGTCGGGGCGGCCGGAGACCGTGGTGCCGAAGACCACGTCGGCGGTGCCGGTGAGCGAGCCGAGCAGGACGCCCCAGAGGGTGTGGGCGAGGTTGCCGAGGGTCAGGCCCCGGCCGCGGGCGGCCTCGGCGACGGCGGCGGAGAGCTCGCGCTCGGCGTGCAGGGTGACCACGGCCGGTTCGACGGCGGTGGCGACGCCGGCGCCCGGCGCGACCGGGTGGGTCTGGGCGAAGCCGGCCAGCGCGGCGCCCCAGGCGGCCTCGGCGGCGGCGGTGTCGCGGGTGGCGAGCAGCGCCAGGTGGTCCTTGTAGGGGCGGACGGCGGGCAGCGCGGCGAGGTCGCCGGCCGACCCGTAGAGCGCCAGCAGCTCGCGCACCAGGATCGGCATCGACCAGCCGTCGAGCAGCAGGTGGTGGCAGGTGATGACGAGCCGGGAGCGGTCCGGCCCCAGCCGGAGCAGGGCCAGCCGCAGCAGCGGCGGGGCGTCCAGCTCGAACCGGTGGTGCCAGTCCTCGTCCATCGCGGCCAGTACCGCGGCGTCCTGCTCCGCCCCGGCCGGGGCGGTCAGGTCGACCACCCGCAGCGGGGTCTCCACCTCGCGCTGGACGAACTGGACGACCGCCTCCGGGTCCTCGTACCAGAACCCGGCGCGCAGGTTGGCGTGCCGCACCAGCAGCGCGTCGACGGCGGCGGCCAGCCGGGCGCCGTCGACCGGGCCGGCCAGGTCGAGGTGCGACTGCACGACGTAGACGTCGCGCGCCTCGTCGTCGTAGAGCGCGTGGAAGAGCAGCCCCTCCTGCAAGGAGGAGAGCGGGTAGACGTCCTCCAGGGCCGACGCGGCCGGGGCCTGGGCCTGCGAGTCGTCGATCGGTGCGGTGGAGTCGTTCGTCACGGGGTTCTCGGTCCTGGGGGTGGGGTGGCGGTCGGTGGGGTCGGGGGCGGCGGCGCCGCCCGGTTCGCGGCTCATCGGCGGCGCCTGCGCAGCCGCGACTCCAGCCGGTCGATCTGGGTCTGCTTGAGCCGGACGAGGTCGAGGTCGGACGGCGTCACCCCGCCCGCGTCGCCGCCGGCGGCGTGCCGGGCGAGCGCGTCGAGCGCGGCGAACCAGGAGTCGGCCAGCGCCGCCACCTCGTCCTCGCCGAACAGCGCGCCCGGCCAGCTCCACTCGACCGTCAGCTCCGGGCGGCCGTCGGGGCCGGGGGCGACGACCGCGTCGATCTCCAGCGGGTAGCCGGCCGGCATCAGCCGGTCGGGGCCGGCCGCGGCGGCGACGGCGGTGCGCTCGTCCTGCGGGGCGAACGCCCAGCCGCCCTGCGGTCCGGCGCCGGTGTCCGTCCGGCCGCGGTAGTTGAACAGCACCTCGGAGCGGGGCACCGCGGCCAGCAGCGGCGCGGTCTGCGCGTTGAGGTGGCGCAGCAGGCCGAAGCCCAGGCCCCGGTCGGGGGCGGCCCGCAGCTGCTCCTTGACCTGCTTGAGCGCCTGGCCGGTGAGCGCGCCGCCGGTCATCGCCTCGGCCGGGTCCAGCCCGGTCAGGTCGAGCCGGACGGGGTGCACGGTGGTGAACCAGCCGACGGTGCGGGCGAGGTCAGGGGTGAGCCCGGCCGCCTCGCTGCCGCCCCGGCCGTGGCCCTCCAGGTCGACCCGGACGGCCGGTGCGGCGCCCGGGCGGGCGGCGGCCACGCCGAGGGCGAGGCCGGCCAGCAGCACGTCGTCCACGCCGGCGCCGAAGGACTGCGGCAGGACGGTCAGCAGCGGCTCGGTGCGGTCGGCGGGCAGGGTGCGGCGCAGCGTGCGCAGGGTGGCGACGGTGTCCCGGGCCGGGTCGGCGGTGAGGCCGCCGAGCGGCCCGGCCGGACCGTCGAGGACCTCCCGCCACTGCCTGGCCTCGGCGATCCGGCCGCGCTCGTGGGCGTGCGCGAGCAGCTGCTCGGACCAGGCCCGCAGGCTGTGGGCCTCCGGTTCGAGGGCCGGGCGGCCGCCGGCCGCCAGCGCCTCGTAGGCGGTGCGCAGGCCGGGCAGCAGGGTGCGCCAGGAGACGCCGTCCACGGCGAGGTGGTGGACGGTCAGCAGCAGCCGGCCGTCGGTGTCCGGGCCGGCGTCGAACCAGACGGCGCCAAGGACCCGGCCGGTGCCGGGGTCGAGCGCCGCCGCGGCCGCGTCCGCCTCGCGGGTCAGCAGGGCGGTCCACCCGGCGGGTCCCGCCTCCCGCGCGGCCCGGGCGTCGACCCGGCGCAGGGTGCGCGGGTCGGTCAGGGCGGGGGCCGCGTCGGCGGCCAGGACCTCCTGGGTCCAGAGGCCGTCGGTGCGGTCCAGCCGCAGCCGCAGCGCCGGGTGGCGGGTGGCGAGGGCCGCCAGCGCGTCCCGCAGGGGCTGCTCCCGCAGCCCGGCCGGGACGGTCAGCAGGACGGACTGGTTGAACCGGTCGATCGGGCCGCCGCGTTCGCGCAGCCAGTGCACCACCGGCAGGACGGGCAGCTCGCCGTCGGCGGGCGGCGCGAAGGCCGACGGGCCGGCGGGGGCGGGTGCGGCGGGCGTGCCCAGGCCCTTGGCGGCAGCGAGCGCGGCCGGAGTCGGGTACTGGAAGACGTCCTTGGCGGCGATCGGGAAGCCGGCCGCGCGGGCCCGGCTGACCAACTGGATGGAGACGATGCTGTCGCCGCCGAGGGCGAAGAAGTTCTCCTCCTCGCCGACCTCGGGCAGGCCCAGCACCTCGGCGAAGACCCTGGCCAGCGAGCGGCCCGGGGTCTGCCCGGCCGCCGCGGGGGCGGCGGCCGCGCGGCGGGCCGGGTCGGGCAGCGCCTTGCGGTCGAGCTTGCCGTTGACGCTCAGCGGCAGCGCGTCCAGCACGGTGACGGCGGCCGGGACCATGTGCTCGGGCAGCACCGCGGCCACCGCCACGCGGACGGCGTCGCCGCCGACCGAGGCGCCCGGCTGCGGGACGACGTAGCCGAACAGCTGGCGGGCGCCGCCCTCGGTGACGGCGCGGGCGGCGACGGCCGCCTGGGCCACGCCCGGTGCGGCGGCCAGCGCGGCCTCCACCTCGCCGAGTTCGATCCGGAAGCCGCGGATCTTCACCTGGTCGTCGGTGCGGCCGAGGTACTCGACCTCGCCGTCGACCAGCCGCCGGACCAGGTCTCCGGTGCGGTACATGCGCTCGCCCCGGGCGAACGGGTCGGCGACGAACCGGCCGGCGCTCAGGCCGGGGCGGCCCAGGTAGCCGCGGGCCAGCTGGACACCGCCCAGGTACAGCTCGCCGGGCACGCCGACCGGGACCGGCCGCAGCCGGCCGTCCAGCACGTACAGGCGGGTGTTCCAGACGGGGCGTCCGATCGGGACGACGCCGGAGCCGGCCCAGGCGCGGTGGTAGGTGACGTCCACGGCGGCCTCGGTGGGCCCGTAGAGGTTGTGCAGCTCGATCTGCGGCCAGAGGGCCGCGAAGCGCTCGACCGCCGCGGGCGGCAGCGCCTCGCCGGAGCAGAACACCCGGCGCACGCCGGCGAAGCGGTCGCGGACGGTGCGGTCGGCCTCGGCCACCGCGGTGAAGGCGGTGAGCATCGAGGGCACGAAGTGCGCGGTGGAGATGCCCGCGCCGGCGGCGAGCGCGGCCAGGTACTCCGGCTCCCGGTGGCCGCCGGGCCTGGCCAGGACCACCCGGGCGCCGCTGACCAGCGGCAGGAAGAACTCCCAGACCGACACGTCGAAGCCGGCCGGGGTCTTCTGCAGGATCCGGTCCTGCGGGGCGATGCTGTAGACCTCGCGCATCCAGTCGAGCCGGTTGACGACCGCCCGGTGCGGGACGACGACGCCCTTGGGGCGGCCGGTCGAGCCGGAGGTGAAGATCACGTAGGCGGGGTGCTCCGGCTCCGGGGCGACCGGCTCGGCCTGCGGCCCGTCGGCGTCGACGCCGAGCACCGGCACGCCGGGGACGGCCGGCAGCGCGCCGGCCGTGCCGGGCAGGGTGAGCACACAGACCGGGGCGGCGTCCTCGACCATCGCGGCCAGCCGGTCCGCCGGGTACTCGGTGTCCAGCGGCAGGTAGGCGGCACCGGACTTGAGCACCGCGAGCAGGGCGACCATCAGCTCGACCGAGCGCGGCACGGCGACCGCGACGATCCGGTCCGGTCCGGCGCCGTGCGCGGCGAGCACGCGGGCCAGCCGGCCGGCCCGCTCGTCCAGGCCGCGGTAGGTCAGCTCCGCTCCCTCGAAGGCCACCGCGACCGCGTCGGGCGTGGCGGCGACCCGCTCGGCGATCCGGGTCACCAGGGTGCCCGGCGCCACCTCGCGGTCGGTGGCGTTCCACTCCCCCGCGAGGCCGCGGCGCTCCTGGGCGCCGGTCAGCTCGACCCGGGCGGCCGGGCGGTCCGGCGCTGCCAGCGCCTGCTCCAGCACCCGCAGCAGGCGGGCGCCGAAGAGCCGGCCGGTGGAGCGGTGGAAGAGGTCGTCGGCGTAGATGACGGTCAGGTCGGTGTGGTCGCCGTCGGCGGACTCCACGAAGGTGAAGGCCAGGTCGAAGCGGGCCGCGTGCACCGGGTCGGGCAGCAGCGTGGTGCGGGCGCCCAGCAGGCGGTCCAGGCCGCCGGCCTCCTTGCGGTGCTGGACCATCACCTGGAACAGCGGGTGGCGGCCGAGCGAGCGCTCCGGGTTGACGATCTCGACCAGCCGGTCGAACGGCAGGTCCTGGTGGGCGAGCGCGCCCAGCACGGTCTCCCGGGCGCGGGCCACCAGGTCGTCGAAGGTCGGCTCGCCGGAGAGGTCGTGACGCAGCACCAGGGTGTTGACGAAGAAGCCGACGACCGGCTCCAGCACCTCGTCGGCGCGCCCGGCGACCGGGGTGCCGAGCGCCACGTCGGTGGTGCCGGCGAGCCCGCCGAGCAGCAGCGCGGCGGCCGCCTGGGTGACCATGAACGGGGTCGCGCCGCTGCGCTGGGCGTAGCCGCGCAGCGCCCGGTGGAGGGCGTCGGGCAGCCGCAGCCGTACCGCGCCGCCCCGGCCGGTGGCCTCGGCGGGCCTCGGCCGGTCGGTCGGCAGGGCGAGTTCGGCCGGCAGGTCGGCCAGCCGCCGCGTCCAGTAGCGGGCCTGGGTGGCGGCGCTGCCGTCCTGGTCGGCGAGCAGGTCGGCCTGCCAGAGCGCGTGGTCCGCGTACTGGAGCGGCAGCGGCTCGAAGACCGGCGCCGTGCCGGCCAGGCGGGCGGCGTAGGCGTGGTCGAGGTCGCGCAGCAGCACCCCCTCGGACCACTCGTCGCCCGCGATGTGGTGCAGCGCGACGCTCAGCACCGACCGCTGCGGCCCGGTGCGGAGCAGGGTGGCGCGGACCGGGATCTCCTCGGCGAGCTCGAAGGCGTAGGCGCCGGCGGCGGCGACCGCCCGGTCGAGCCGGCCCGCGGCGACCTCCTCCACGGTGAAGGGCACGCCGGCCTGCTCGGGGGTCAGGATCCGCTGGTGGGGCCGGCCGTCCCGGTCGGGGAAGACCGTCCGCAGCGCCTCGTGCCGGGCCAGGACGTCAGCGAAGGCGGCGCGCAGCGCGTCGGTGTCGACGGCGCCGTCGATCCGCAGCGCGCACGGGATGGTGTACGCGGTGCTGGGGCCCTCCAGCCGGTACAGGAACCAGAGCCGGGCCTGCGCGGCGGAGAGCGGCAGCGGCTCGGGGCGGGGCCGCGCGGCCGGGGCGGGGCGGCCGGTGGCGGCGGTGGCCAGCCGGGCGGCCAGGGCCGCGGCGGTGCGGCTCTCGAAGAGGTCCCGCACGGCGACCTCGACCCGCAGCGCGGCGCGGAGCCGGCCGACCACGCGGGTGGCGAGCAGCGAGTGGCCGCCGAGGTCGAAGAAGTCGTCCTCGACCCCGGCCTGCGGCAGGCCGAGCACCTCGGCGAAGACGCCGCAGACCACGGCCTCGCGCTCGTCGCGCGGGGCGCGGCCGGCGGGCGCCGCGAAGGCGCTCGCCTCCGGCTCGGGCAGGGCGTGCCGGTCCAGCTTGCCGTTGACGTTCAGCGGCAGCACCGGCAGCGGCACGATCGCGGCCGGGACCATGTACTCGGGCAGCGACCCGGCCAGCGTCCGGCGCAGGGCGGCCGGGTCGGCCTCGCCGCCGGGGGCGGGCACGACGTAGCCGATCAGCCGCTTGACGCCGGTGGCGGTGGCGCGGGCCAGCACGGCGGCCTGGGCCACGCCGGGCAGGGCGGCCAGCGCGGCCTCGACCTCGCCGGGCTCGATCCGGAAGCCGCGGATCTTCACCTGGTCGTCGTCGCGGCCCAGGTAGTCCAGCGTGCCGTCGCCGCGCCAGCGGACCACGTCGCCGGTGCGGTACATCCTCCCCCCGCCTCCGGCCGGGGGTGTCCCCATGCCGTCGCCGAACGGACAGGCGACGAAGCGGCCGGCGGTCAGGCCGGGGCGGTTGCCGTAGCCGCGGGCCAGGCCCTCGCCGGCGATGTACAGCTCGCCGGGGACCCCGGCCGGGACGGGCCGCAGCCGGGCGTCCAGCACGTAGACCCGGGTGTTGCCGATCGGCCGGCCGACGCACGGGGTGGGGCTCTCGTCCAGGGCCGCGCCCAGGGTGTCGACGGTGTACTCGGTCGGGCCGTAGAAGTTGTGGCCGAGCACGCCCTCGGTGTCGCGGATCCGGCTCCACAGGGCGTCGCCGACGGCCTCGCCGCCGACCAGGAAGAGCAGCGGGCGGTGCTCCGCCGAGTCGAGCAGGCCCCATTCGACCAGCTGCTGGCCGAACGACGGGGTGACGTCCAGGGTGTCGATCCGGTCGGCGAGCAGCCGGGCGACCAGGGCCTGCGGGTCGCGGCGCAGGTCCTCGCCGTAGACGTGCAGCTCGTGGCCGCGGATCAGCCAGAGCAGCTGCTCCCAGGAGGAGTCGAAGGAGAACGACGCGGTGTGCGCGGCCCGCAGCCGACGGCCGCCGGCGGCCCGCTCGGCCCGGGCGAAGACCGTCCCGCCGTGGTGCTCCAGCATGTTGGCCAGGCCGCGGTGCGGCACCTGGACGCCCTTGGGGCGGCCGGTGGAGCCGGAGGTGTGGATGACGTAGGCGAGGTCGTCGGGGTCGGGGCGGACGGGGTCGGCGTCCAGCGCGCCGAGCCGGCCGGTGGTCAGGGTGCCCAGGCCGTGCCCGGCGAGGACCGGGCGGGTGCGGGCGACCTCGTCGGTGGTCAGGGTGACCAGCGGTTCGGCGTCGGCGAGCATCAGCGCGATCCGCTCGTCCGGGTGGTCGAGGTCGACCGGCAGGTACGCGGCGCCCGACTTCAGCACCCCGAGCAGGGCGGCCACCAGCTCGGCCGAGCGGGGCAGCGCCAGCGCGACCACCCGGCCGGGGCTGGCGCCGAGCGCGGCGAGGTGGCGGGCGGTCAGCTCGACCCGCCCGGCCAGCTCGGCGTAGCTCAGGCGCCGGTCGCCGAAGACCACGGCGGTGTCGTCGGGGGTGGCGGCGGCGCGGGCCTCGAAGGCGTCGACGACCGTCCCGGCGGGGACCTCGCGGCCGGTGGCGTTCCAGCCGTGCAGCAGCGTGTCGCGCTCCCGCCCGTCCAGGATCTCCAGCTCGCCGACGGGCGTCCCGGGCCGGGTGGCGACGGTCTCCAGCACCCGCAGCAGGCGGGCGCCGACGGCGGCGGCCTGCTCGGCGGTGAACACGTCGGCGCGGTACTCGACGGTGAGCCGCGGCGCCTCGCCGGGGAGGGTGAGCACGGTCAGCGGGTAGTGGGTGGCGCCCCGGTTGCCGATGCCGGCGACCCGCAGGCCGCGGGCGGTCAGCCGGTCGGGGTCGACCGGGTAGTTCTCGAAGACCAGCAGGGTGTCGAAGAGGGTGCCGTGCCCGGCGAGCGCCTGGATGTCGGCCAGGCCGAGGTACTGGTGGTCGAGCAGCGCGGACTGCTGGGCCTGCAGCCGGGTGAGCGCCTCGACGGCGGGCTCGTCCTCCTCGGGGCGGAAGCGGACCGGCACGGTGTTGCTGAACAGGCCGACCATGGACTCCACGCCGGGCAGGTCGCCGGGACGGCCGGAGACGGTGGCGCCGAAGACCACGTCCGCGCGGCCGGTGAGACGGCCGAGCAGGATCGCCCAGGCGCCCTGGACCAGGGTGTTGAGGGTGAGTCCGTGCGCCCGGGCGGTGCCGGTGAGCGCCGCCGCGAGCTCGGCGGACAGCGGCAGGTGGATCTCGGCGCCGGCGGCGGCCGGGCCGCCGGCCGGGCGGCCCAGGGTGTCGGCGAGCAGGGTCGGCGCCTCCAGGCCCGCCAGCGCCTCGCGCCAGGCGAGCGTGTCGGCGCCGGCGTCCCGGGCGGCCAGCCAGCCGAGGTGGTCGGCGTACGGGGTGGTGGCGGGCAGCGCGGCGCTCGCGCCGCCGTCGCCGTAGGCGGTGACCAGCTCGCGCAGCAGGACCGGGGTGGACCAGCCGTCCATCACGATGTGGTGGCGGGTCAGCACCAGGCGGTGGTGGTCCGCGCCGAGGGTGACGAGCGCGCAGCGCACCAGCGGCGGCCGGGCGAGGTCGAACCGGCGGGAGGCCTCCTCGTCCTCGATCCCGGCGACCGCGGCGTCGCGCCGGTCGGCGGGCAGGGCGGTGAGGTCGTGCTCGGTCCAGGGCACCGTGACGGTGTCCGCCACCAGCTGGAGCGGGTGCTCGCCGATCGCGGTGAAGCCGGAGCGCAGCGCGGAGTGCCGGTTGACCACGGCGTCCACGGCGCGGCGCAGGGCCGGCCGCTCCAGTGGGCCGCGCAGGTCCAGCGAGGTGAGCGAGGTGTAGAGGTCGTCGGTGCCCTCCTCGCGCTGGTAGAGGGCGTGGAAGAGCAGGCCCTCCTGGAGCGGGGAGAGCGGCAGGACGTCGACGGTGCCGGGGTGTTCGGCCGCGATCCGGTCCAGCAGCGGCTGACTGACGGCGGCCAGCGGGACGTCGCTGGGGGTGAGCCCGCCGGCGTCCGGCCGGGCGGCGTACGCGGCGAGGGCGTCCAGCGCGGCGAACCAGCGCTCGGCGATGTCGCGGACGGCCTCCTCGGTCAGGACGCCGTGCGGCCAGGAGAGGGTGACGGCGAGTTCGGCGCCGTCGGGGCCGTCGTGGACGAAGGCGCCGACCTCCAGGGCGTGGGCGGTGGGCAGCGCGGGGTCGGCGCCGGCCGCGACGGCGTCGCCGGCCTCGCGGGCGACGGTCCAGTGCGCGCCGTCCGCGGTGAAGCGGCCGAGGTAGTTGAAGAGCAGCTGCGGCTGGTCGGCGTCGGCCAGGGCGGGGCCGGAGACCGGGTCCAGGTGGCGGAGCAGGCCGTAGCCGGCGCCGGCGTTGGGCAGGGCCCGCAGCTGCTCCTTGACCAGGGCCAGGGCGCGGCCGGCGGCGGCGCCACCGGTCAGCGCCTCGTCGAGGTCCAGGCCGGCCAGGTCGAGGCGGGCCGGGAACTCGGTGGTCAGCCAGCCCACGGTGCGGGTGGTGTCGGCGCCGGGGACGAGCTGGTCCTCGCGGCCGTGGCCCTCCAGCCGCAGCAGCAGGTCGGCGCGGGCGCCGGCGCCGTGCCGGTCACGGCGGCGGCCGAGCAGGGCGAGCGCGAGACCGGCGAGCAGGGTGTGGTCCACGCCGGCCCGGTGGGTGGCGGGCACCGCGGTGAGCAGCGGGGCGGTGCGGGCGGCGGGCAGCGTGAGGCGCAGCCGGCGGGTGGTGGCGGCGGTGTCGCGGGCCGGGTCGAGCGGGCGGTCGCCGAGCAGCGGGCCGGCGCCGTCGGCCAGCACGGCCTGCCAGCCGGGCAGTTCGGCGCGGATCCGGTCGCCGGTGGCCGCCTCGGCGAGGCCGAGGGCCCAGCCGCGCGGCGAGGTGGCGACCGGGTCGAGCGGGCGGCCCTCGTAGGCGGCGCGCAGGTCGGGGAGCAGGATGCGCCAGGAGACGCCGTCCACGGCCAGGTGGTGGGCGGCGAGGACGAGCAGGCCGTCGGTGTCCGGGCCGGCGTCCAGGTGGACGGCCTGCAGCACGACGCCCTGTTCGGGGTCGAGCCGGTCGACGGCGGCCTCGCGCTCGATCGCGGCGGCGGCGGACAGCTCGGCCGGGGCGACGGTGAGGTGGCGCAGCCGCTCGGCGGCGGGGGCGCTGCCGGCGGGCCGGATCTGCTGGGTCCAGGTGCCGTCGGCGGCGATGTCCAGGCGCAGCCGCAGGGCGTCGTGGTGGTCGGTCAGGGTGTCCAGGGCGGCGGTGAGCCGGGCGCGGTCGAGGCCGGCCGGGACGGTGACCACGGTGTGCTGGCTGAACCGGGTGACCGGGCCGCCGCGCTCGCGGAGCCAGGAGCTGATCGCGGTGGCGGGCAGCGGGCCGGTGCCCTCGACGCCGGGCCGGCGGACCGCCGGGGCGGTCTGCTCGGCGACGGCGGCGATCCGGGCGACGGTGCGCCGTTCGAAGACCACCCGGGGGGTGAGGGCGAGGCCGGCCCGGCGGGCCCGGCTGCCGAGCTGGATGGCGGAGATGCTGTCGCCGCCGAGGGAGAAGAAGTTGGCGTCGACGCCGACCGTGTCCAGGCCGAGGACCTCGGCGACGAGGTCGGTGAGGATCCGCTCGGTCTCGGTGCGCGGGGCGCGGGCGGCGCCGTCGCCGGCCTGCCGGGGGGCCGGCAGCGCCTTGCGGTCGAGCTTGCCGTTGAGGCTCAGCGGGAGCGCGTCGAGGCCGACCAGGACGGCCGGGACCATGTGCTCGGGCAGGGTGGCGGCCAGGGCGGCCAGCAGGTCGTCCGGGTCGGCGGGGGCCGGCGCGACGTAGCCGACCAGTTGGCGGGCGCCGCCGGGGGTGAGCTCGCGGGCGGTGACGGCGGCCTGGGCGACCCCGGGCAGCGCCTCCAGGGCGGCCTCGATCTCGCCGAGTTCGATCCGGAAGCCGCGGACCTTGACCTGGTCGTCGGTGCGGCCGAGGTACTCGACGGTGCCGTCGGGGGCCCAGCGGACGAGGTCGCCGGTGCGGTAGAGCCGCTCGCCGTCGGCGAACGGGGAGGCGACGAAGCGCTCGGCGGTCAGGCCGGGGCGGCCCAGGTAGCCGCGGGCCAGCTGGACGCCGGCCAGGTACAGCTCGCCGGGCGCGCCGACCGGGGCGGGGCGCAGCCGGGCGTCCAGCACGTACAGGCGGGTGTTCCAGACGGGGCGTCCGATGGGGACGACGCCGGCGCCGGGCTCGGTGGGGTGGTGGGTGACGTCGACGGCCGCTTCGGTGGGCCCGTAGAGGTTGTGCAGCGGGACGTCGGGCAGCGCGGCGTACCAGCGCTCGACGACGTCGCCGGGCAGGGCCTCGCCGGAGCAGAAGGCGCGCCGCAGGCCGCCGCAGCCGGCGGCGGCGGTCGGCTCCTCCAGGAAGGCGCGGAGCATGGACGGCACGAAGTGCAGGGTGGTGACGCCCGTGTCGGCGATCAGGGCGGCGAGGTAGGCCGGGTCCTTGTGGCCCTCGGGGCGGGCCAGGACGACGGCGGCGCCCTCGCAGAGCGCCCAGAAGAACTCCCAGACCGAGACGTCGAAGCTGGCGGGGGTCTTCTGCAGGACGCGGTCCTCGGGGGTGAGGCGGTAGGCGTGCTGCATCCAGGCCAGCCGGTTGACGATGGCGCGGTGCGGGATCACGACGCCCTTGGGGCGGCCGGTGGAGCCGGAGGTGTAGATGACGTAGGCCGCGGAGTCGGGGTCGACGGCGGGCAGGGCGGTCGTGGTGGCGCCGGCGGGGGTGTGGCCGGGGCCGATCAGGACGGCGGCGGCGCGGGCGCTCTCCGGCAGCCGGTCCAGCACCTCGGGGACGGTGACGACGCGGACCGGGCGGGCGTCCTCGATCATGTGGGCGAGCCGGTCGGCCGGGTAGTCGGCGTCCAGCGGCAGGTAGGCGGCGCCGGCCCTGAGGACGGCGAGCAGGGCGACCATCAGGTCGGCGGAGCGCGGCACGGCCACGGCGACCACGGTCTCCGGGCCGGCGCCGGCGGCGACCAGCGAGCGGGCCAGCGCGTCGGAGCGCTCGGCGAGCGTGGCGTAGCTGAGCGTCTCGCCCTCGAAGACGACGGCGGGGGCCTGCGGCGTGGCGGCGGCGCGCTCGGCGATCCGGCTGACCAGGGTGCCCTCGCGGACCTCCCGGGCGGTGGCGTTCCAGTCGTGCAGCACGGCGGCCCGCTCGGCGTCGGCGAGCAGCGGCTGGTCGCCGATCGGCCGCTCCGGGTCGGCGGCGAGTCGGGCGAGCAGGCCGGCGCAGCGGTCGGCGTGCAGTTCCAGCGCGGCCCGGGTGTAGAGCTCCGGGTTGGCCCCGAACTCCAGCACCAGCCGGTCGTCCGGGGTCTTGGTGACGGACAGCGAGAGGTCGTCGACCGGGCCGGAGGCCAGGGTGACGGTCTGTCCGGGGCTGCCCGCGAAGTCCAGCGCGAGGTCGAAGGGCTTGATGTTGAGCAGCGGCCCGTGGAGCCGGTGGTCGGTGCCGACCAGGCCGAGGTCGCGGCGGATCTCCTCGCCCCGGTGGCGCTGGTGGCGGCGGGTCGCGGTGAGCTCGGCGGCGGCGCGGCGCATCAGCCCGGTGTGGCTGTCCGTCCCGGCGACGGCGATCCGTACGGGCAGGATGTTGACGGCCATGCCGGGCACCCGCAGGGTGCCCGGGGCGGTGCGGGCCATGAAGTGCATGCCGAGCACGACGTCCGGCGTCCCGGTCATCAGGTGCAGGTAGCCGGCGAGGGCCGCGGCGGCCGCCTCGGCCCAGGTCGCGCGGGCCGCCCGGGCCGAGACGAGGACGGCGGCCGAGTCCTCGGCGGTCAGCTCGACGCGGTGGTACCGGGCGGCGGGCGCGGCCTGGGCGGTCGCCTCGGTGAGGCCGACGACGGCGGGGCGGTCCGCGAAGCGGGCGTTCCAGTACTCCCGGCCCTCGGCGGCGGCGGGGCCGGCGAGGTACTCGCGCTCGGCCTCCACCAGGACGGCGAGCGGGCGCAGCGGGCTGTCGGGCACGTCGGTGCCGGCGGCGAGGGCGGTGTACACCTCGGCGACCCGGCGGGTGAGGAGCGCGACGCTGTAGCCGTCGACGACCAGGTGGTGGAACCACTGGAACCAGAGGTGGCGCTGCTCGCCGACCCGGACCAGCAGGGCGCCGTGCAGCGGGCCGGCCTCGGGGCCCTCCAGCGGGGTCGGGACGGCGAGTTGGGCCCGGACGAGCGCGGTGGCGGCGGCCACCGGGTCGGCGGCGGCGCTGGTGTCGAGCCGGGGCAGCTGCCAGGCCTCGGCGTCGAAGGCGGTGGGCAGTTGGACGGTGCGGCCCTCGTGCTCGGCGAGCCGGACATGCAGGCCGTCGGCCTCGGCGAGGGTCCGGCGCAGCGCCCGCTCCAGCAGCGCGGGGTCGAACGGCCCGGTGATCTCGACGTACTGGCCGACGTTGTAGGCCGGGTTGTCCGGGTCGATCCGCTGTGCGGCGAGTACCCCTGCCTGTGCCGCCGTCAGCTCCTGGAGGACTGCGGCCGGCTCGACCTGCGTGGTGTTGGTGCCCGCCTGAGGCATGGTCGGCCCTTCCCGGTTCGGTGCGGCCCCGCCGACGATGCAAGCCCGGGGCGCTCGCTGGTGCGCTGTGGTGCGTGGTGGTGCGTGCTGGTGCGCTGGTGCGCCCTGGTGTGCTGGTGCGCTCTGGTGTGCGCGGTGCTGGGGCGCGGGGCGGCCCGCCGGGAGGTGCCCGGCGGGCCGGCCGGGGCCTAGAGGCCCTTGAGGATGGTCTCGATCTGGCCGAGCACGTCGATCGAGGTGCCGTACCGGTCGCTGGTCGCGTAGGTGACCGGGATGACCTTGTTCGCCTGGACGGCCTTGAGGTTCTTCCAGGACGGCTGCTTGTCGAGGTCCTTGGTGTCCTGCGGGACCTCGCCGGTGGCGGCCATCCTGGGCACCAGGATGATGTCGGCGTCGGCGAGCACGTCGAGCTTCTCGGTCGAGTAGGTGACCTCGTGCTCCTTGGTGTCGCCGGACGCCTGGGAGAAGGTGGCGCCCACGTCGCTCAGCACCCGGCCGACCCAGGAGCTGCTGGTGTCGACGAGGAACTCGCCGCCGCCGTAGGAGGACGCGATGGTCCACTTGACGGTGTTGAGCTTGCCGGCGTAGTCGGCCTTGATCTTGGCGGCCTTGGTGTCGTAGTCCGACTTCAGCTTCTTGAACTCGGCCTCCTTGCCCACGGCCGTGGCGATCTTCTCCTGGGCGGTGTACAGGTCGACCGGCTTGTCGATGCCGAAGTAGAGGGTCGGCGCGATGCCTTCGAGCTTGCTGACGCCCCAGTCGAAGGCGGTGGCGCCCTCGACCACGATCAGGTCGGGCTTGAGGGAGGCGACCTTCTCGACGTTGATCTCGATGCCGGAGCCGATGGCCTCGATCTTCTTGGCGGCCTCGGTCTGCGAGGGCAGCAGCTCCATCGGGTTGTTGTCGTCGATGGTGCTGGTGCCGACCGGCTGGACGCCGAGGTCGAGCAGCGCGCCGGTGGCGTAGGAGACGGAGACGATCCGCTTGACCCCGGCCGGGACGGTGACCTTGCCGTTGGTCGCCTCGATCACCTGGGCGGCCTTGGCCCCGCCGGACGCACCGGAGGCGGCCTCGCTCCTGCTGTCGCCGTTCGAGCCGCAGGCGGTGAGGCCGAGGGCGGCGACACCGGCGACGGCGGCGATTCTCAGACCACGGGACGGCAGGGCACGGGTGTTCATCGTTCTCCTTGGGGGTACTGCGTGGCGTGCGCGGGGGCGCTGGGCGTGCGGTGGGCGGGGCGAGGGGTGAGCCCCGCGGGCCGCTCGGGGGTCAGGCTGCCGAGAGGTGGGCGGACCACACCCGGACGGTCGGGGCGCCGAGGTCGGCCAGGTCGGCGAAGTCCACCCGGGCGCCCCGGGCGCGCCACTTCTCGATCAGGTGCATCAGGCGCATCGAGTCGAGCCCGAGGTCCCGGAGGTCGTCGTCGTCACCGACCGCCGCCGGCTCCTCGCCGAGGAGTTCGGCGATGTCGGCGCGGATGCTCTCGGTGTCCAGGACGGGGGCGGACCCGGACGGGGTGGTGTCGGTCATGGCGTGGTTCTTTCGCTTCCAGGTCGAGGGGGAGTTCGCCGGTGCGGCCCGGCAGGCCGGCGGACCGTCAGCCGGTCACGCCGAGGCGGCCGTCCTCGGCCCGCAGCTGGCGGCCGGTGTGGCGCAGCAGCAGCGAGTCGCAGATCTCGCCGGAGCGCACCGCCAGGGTGGAGAGCAGCGACGAGGTGATGCCGTGGGTGTGCTCGGTGCCGCCCTGGAGGTAGATCCCCACCTCGACGTGGTCGTCGGTCAGCACCCGGTGGTCGCGGTCGACCCGGAGGCGGCCGAGCTGGTCGGTGCGGCAGGTCGCGCCGAGGTCGCCGAGGAGGTCCCGCGGGTCGACGTGCTCGTAGCCGGTGGCGAGCACCACCGCGTCCGACTCCAGAGCCATGGTCTCGCCGGTGGTCAGCGAGCGGATCTCGGCGACGGCGCCGTCGGCCAGCTGCCCGACGCCGGTGAGCCGGGTGGCGTTGAGGATCCGCAGCCGCTCCCGGCCGGCCACCTTCTCCTGGTAGACCGTCCGGTAGAGCTGCTCGATCAGGTCACCGTCGACCACCGAGTAGTTGGTGTTCGCGTGGTAGTCGAGCAGGGTCCGCTTGGCCTCGTCCGGCGCGGCGTAGAACTCGTCCACGGCGGACGGGTCGAAGATCCGGTTGGCGAACGGGCTGTCGTCGGCCGGGCTGTAGCCGTAGCGGGTGAGGACGGCGCAGATCTCCGCCTCGGGGAAGGTCCGGTGCAGGAACTCGACGGCCTCGGCGGCCGACTGGCCGGCGCCGACCACCGTGAAGCGGCGGTGGCGCAGCTCCGCGCGCCGCTCGATCAGGTCGGGGGCGCGGAACAGCAGGTCGCGGGTGTGGATGACGCGGTCCCCGGCGGTGACGCCCTCGGGCATCCGCGGCTTCAGGCCGGTGCCCACCGCGATGTTGCGGGCCAGCCGGACCTCGCGGTCGGCCGGGTCGGTGACTGACCGGGACTCCACCTCGACGACCTCGACCCGGCCGTCCGGGGTGGTCACCGGGCGGACCGCGGTGACCTCGCGGCCGTAGGCCGTCCGACCGGCGAACTCGGCGGCGCACCACTCGAAGTAGTCGTGGAACTCCAGGCGGGTCGGGTAGAAGGACTTCTGGTTGATGAAGTCCGCGAGCCGGCCGCGCTCCTGGAGGTAGGTCAGGAAGGTGAAGCGGCTGCGGGGGTCCCGCATCGTCACGAGGTCCTTGAGGAAGGAGACCTGCATGGTCGCCCCCTCCAGCAGCATCCCGCGGTGCCAGCCGAACGTCGCCTGCTTCTCCAGGAAGCCGACCTTGAGTGCCTGCTGAGGGTCCCGGCGGTTGTGCTCGTCGACGGCGATGGCCAGGGCCAGGTTGGCGGGACCGAAGCCTATGCCGACCAGGTCGTCGGCGCCCTCGCCTCGGTCGATTGCGCCGTTCTCGCTCGACATGATCGATCCTTCCGTTGCTTCTTGCTTCTCGGCCCCGCCGGTGTCCGGTCGACCGCCGCGGCGGCCGTCCGTCACTCGCCCACTTGCCATAGGTAAGGCTTACCTAAGTTCTATCACGTGATCGGGTGAGTCAAATTCAGATCGTGCCCGAACCGACCATCGCGACCTGCCGCCCTTCCGCGCCGGCCGCCTCGTCCCGGCGCACCAGCGGCGCGTCGGGCACCACCTCGGTACCCACCGGCGGCCCGCCGAAGGCCGCCAGCACCCCGTGGCGGACCCGCCCGTCCAGCACCCGCGCACTGCCCACGCCGGCCCGGACGGCCCGCAGGCAGCCCTCCATCTTCGGGACCATGCCACTCGCCAAGTTCGGTAGGAGTTCGGCGAGTTGGGTGGCGGTCAGCGAGGGGACCACCTCCTGCGAGCGCGGCCAGTCGCGATAGAGCCCCGCCACGTCGGTGAGCATCACCAGCAGCTCCGCGCCCAGCGCGGCGGCCACCGCGGCGGCGACGGTGTCCGCGTTGACGTTGTAGACGTCACCGCCCACGCCGCGCGCGACCGGGGAGATGACCGGGACCCTGCCGTCCGCCAGCAACGTGCGCACCATCGAGGGATCGACGGACGCGATGTCACCCACCTGCCCGATGTCCACCCGCTCGCCGTCCACGACGGCGTGCCGCCGGACGGCCGTCATGGTGTGGGCGTCCTCGCCGGTCATGCCGACCGCGAAGGGGCCGTGGCGGTTCACCAGGCCGACCAGCTCGCGCTGCACCTGACCGGCCAGCACCATCCGGACGACGTCCATCGCCTCCGGCGTGGTGACCCGCAGGCCGTTGGTGAAGTGGGACTTGATCCCGAGGCGCCCCAGCTGGGCACTGATCTGCGGACCGCCGCCGTGCACCACGACCGGCCGGACACCCGCGTAACGGAGCAGCACGACATCCTGGGCGAAGGCCGCCTTGAGGCCCTCGTCCACCATCGCGTTCCCGCCGAACTTGATCACGACGATCTTGCCGCGGAACCGCTCCAGCCACGGCAGCGCCGCGAGGGGGCCACCCGTGCGCGAAGTTCCAGCAACCCCGGTGCGACGTGCGCGCCCGGCCAGGCCGTTCTCCACCGATCCCCCTGCACTCAGGATGCCCGCACCGGGATGTGCGGCATTCGCTCCCCTCCACCCCGCCACCCGGCTTCGCGAGTGCCGGAGGGAGTGCGGTTCGGTCGCTCCAGAACCACTTAGGCAAGGGTAACCTTACATTTCTTCACCCTTCCCGTCACCATCCCGTACGAACGTCGCCCGCCCGTGCGAAACCGGGGCGCCCGGAGCACGGTCCGCCCGGACCGCCCCACCGCGGCGACGCGGTCACGGGCGCCAGTAGCCGAGCGCGGGCAACCGCCCCTTCGGGAGGGCGAGTTCCCGGCGGGCGAACTGGGTGGGCACCGAGAAAACCAGACCCGCACCCACCTGGTCGGATGAACACCGGTGGCCGCGAGCAGCCCGCCGTCCGTGAAGCGCACCCGGCGGCAGTTCTCGGTGACGTCCTCGACGCCGGTCACCGTCAACGCGAAGTCCCTGCCCCGCCTCGGCTTGAGGACGACGCCCTACCAGCAATGGCCGTGGCCCGCGACAGCCTCCAGCTCGGGCAAACATTAGGGAAGGCTAACCTCGCTGTCGGGATGGTGGACGTCGACCCTCCGGCCACCACCCGCCTCCCGGCCGGCCGTCAACCACCGTTCGGGGGGCGGGTGGTGGCCGCTACCTGGGTGGCGTCCTCGGCTGCCGGTCGTACCGCGGGACCGGAAGATACGTGCGCGGCCCCCATGGTCCGGCCGCCCGGCGGGCGCGAGGATCGAGACCGCCCGGCGGGGCCGGCCCGGACCGCCGCCCTCGCCCGAGCCGCTCCACACCCGCTCCGCACCCGCACCGACCTGTACCGCACCGACCCGCTCCGGCTTGGGAGGCCCGAGGATGTCCGAGGTACCCGCGGCCTCCGGCCACCAGGACGCGACGCTCTACCGCGACCTCGTCGAGGCCGAGTTGCGCCGCCGCGGCGCCGACGGCTGGACGGTCCGGGCCGAGGACCCGTGGTGCCTGGTCTCCCACGACGGCGCCCCGGCGCGCGAGCAGGGCTGGAAGCTGCACCTGGGCGCCACCCCGCTGTCGGCACCCACCGTCCTCGCCCGGGCCGTCCGGGTCCTCGCCGCCGAGCGGGCCCCGTTCAAGTTCGCCGCGACGCCGGCCCGGGTGGCCGAGCTGGTCTCGGCCCGGGCCGACCGGGGCGGCGGCGGCAAGTTTCTCACCGTCTACCCCGTCGACGACGAGCAGTTCCGACGGCTGGCCGAGGCCCTGCACCGGGCCACCGCGGCCCTGCCCGGCCCCGGCATCCTCTCCGACCGCCCGTACCGGCCGGACAGCCTGGTGCACTACCGGTACGGCGCGTTCCGCCGCGACGAGCGGCTGACCGCCGACGGCCTCCTCGAAACGATGCTGCGCACCCCCGAGGGCGGCTTCGTCCGGGACCTCAGGCTCCCCCGCTTCGCACCGCCCCCGTGGGCGCCACCGCCGTTCCCGGCAAACGAAGCTGACGGCCGACCACGTCCCAGCGGCAGCTCCCCGGGCGGCTCCCGTGTCCTGCTCGACGACCGGTACGAAGTGCGCTCCGCGATCCGGTACTCCTACCGCGGCGGGATCTACCTGGCCACCGACCGCCGGACCGGCCGGGAGGTCGTCGTCAAGGAGGCCCGGCAGCACGTCGGCGCCACGCTGGCGGGCGCGGACGCGACCGACCTGCTGCGCCACGAGGCGCGGATGCTCGACCGGCTGGCGGAGCACGGGCTCTGTCCGCGCGCGCTCGGCCTCGTCCACCAGGGCGGCAACCTCTACCTCGTGCAGGAACGCGTCCCCGGTCAGGACCTGCGCGCCTGGACGGCCGGCCGCCCGGACACCGAACCGGCCACCACCCGGCCGACCCCGGCCGGACCGGCCACCCCCGGGCGGACCTCGGACGAGCCGCCCGCCGACCGGCCGACCGCGACCGGACCGGTCACCACCGGACCCGTCACCACCGGGCGGATCGCCGAGCAACTGGTCGCGCTGGTCCGGCAGGTGCACGCGCTCGGCCTGGTCCTGCGCGACCTCAGCCCGGGCAACGTCATGGTCACCCCGGACGGCACCCTACGGCTGGTGGACCTGGAAGCCCTCGCCCACTCCGGCGACCGGGTGCGGCGGGTGGAGACCCCCGGGTACACTGCGCCCGAGACCGCCTCCGCGCCGCCGTTCGGACCGGCGCCGGGGCCCGAGGCGGACCTCTTCAGCCTCGGCGCGGTGCTCTTCCACCTCCTCACCGGCGCCGACCCCGTGCTCGCCCCGGACCGCCCCGCCCGGCGCGGCCGGGACGAGCGGCTGGCCGCGCTGCTCACCCACGCCCTCGCCGACCGGCCGCACCTCCACCCGTACCGGCCGCTCGTCCTGACCCTGATGGCCGAGGACCCGGCCCGGCGCGCCCTCCCCGACACCCCGCCGCTCGCCACCCGCGGCGGCGGGCCCGCCCCCGTCCCCGCCTCCGGGCTCGACCCGGCCGCCGCCGAACCCGTCCCCCCGGCCGCCACCGGGTTCGAACAGCGGCTGCTCGACGACGGGTTGGCCTGGCTGCTGCGCACCATGACCCCGGACGACCGGCAACGGCTCTGGGCCCCCGGGGAGTCCGGCACCCGGACCGATCCGCTGAACGTCCAGCACGGCGCCGCCGGAGTGCTCGGCGTCCTGGTGGCGGCCGCCCGGGCCCTGGACCGGCCGCGGCTGCGGGACGCCGTCGCCACCGCCGCCCGGTGGACCCACGACCGGGTCGACCCGGCATCACCGGGCCTGCCCGGCCTGTACTTCGGACGCTCCGGGACGGCCTGGGCCCTGCTGGACGCGGCCCGCCTGCTCGACGACGACGCCCTCGCCGCCCGGGCCGCGGACCTCGCCCGCCGGATCCCCGTCGACGGGCCCAACCCGGACGTCTGCCACGGAGTGGCCGGGGCCGGCCTGACCCAGCTGCACTTCTGGCTGACCACCGGCGACCCGGAGTTCCGCCGGGGCGCCGTGACCGCCGCCGACCACCTGCTCGCCGCCGCCCGCGCGGGCCGATCGGGCGTGCTCTGGCCGGTACCCGCCGGCGCCGACTCCGCGCTGGCCGGCATCCACCACCTCGGCTTCGGGCACGGCGCGGCCGGCGTCGCCACCTTCCTGCTGCGGACCGGTCTGGCCACCGGGCGCGAGGACTTCGTCCGGGCCGCCGAGCAGGCCGGCGAGACCCTGCTGCGCGCCGTCCGGGTCGAGGACGGCGCGGCCGGCTGGGCCATGGACGACCGGCGGGCCCGCGCCAGGACGCACCCTCCCCAGTGGTGCAGCGGTGCCTCCGGCATCGGCACCTTCCTGGTCCGGCTCTGGCGGGCCGGCGGGGACCCGCGCCACCGCGAGGCCGCCGAGCAGGCCGCCGTCGCGGTGCACCGGTCGCGCCACCGCGCCTCCCCCGCCGCCTGCCACGGCCTGGCCGGGAACGCCGAGTTCCTGCTCGACCTCGCGGCCGCCCTGACCGAACCACGCTACCGGCGGTGGGCCGCGGACCTGGTCGCCGCCGCCCACGCCCGCAACGTCGTGCACGACGGTCTGCTCCTCGTCCCCGACGAGACCCTCTCCCGCGTGCACGCGGCGTACAACACCGGACTGTCCGGCCTGCTCGGCCTGCTGACTCGGCTGCGGCACGGCGGGACCCGACTCTGGCTCCCCGCCGGGGAGCCGCCCCTCGACCCGGAAGGGAGGTGACTCGACATGACGACGGACGTGACGACCCTGCAGAACCTGGAGCTGGAGGAGGACGCGGTCTGGCCGGACTGGATCTGCCCGATCATCAGCTGCTGGTCCTCCGACTGGCAGGCCGACTAGCTCCTCTCCGCCCCGCTCGGGTGTGGGCCGGCCTCCGGGCCGGCCCACACCCCTGTCGAGGAGGCGGTGCGGGCCCGGCGCGCTCGGCCCGTCGCGCCCGTCGCGCCCGTCGGGAGGTCCGGCCGGGCGGCGGCCGGGACGGGACCACACCTTCGAGTGGCGCGGTCCGGAAACGCCGCCGGACCGGCGGGCCGTCCGGCCATCATCGGTGGACCGACGAACTCCGATGTGACCGGGAGAGCACCGTGCGCGTCCGCACCACCGCCAGTCCCCCTGCCGCCCCGCCGCCGTCGCGCTCCGGCGCGTCCCGCCCGAGCACGGCCCGAACCGGGCTGCCGGTTGGCCGACTTAGTACTGCAACGGTGCTTACCGTGACTACTGTTGGGTTCGCTCGTTGGGCTGTTCATGGGTGGGGACATATCCGAGGTCGATGCTCGTCGGTGGTCAGACGGGTTGGCCGGGTTGCATGAGCGGTTTGGGCACCGGTTCGCGCGGAGCGAGTCGCGGGAGTCGGCGTTGGCCTACATGCGGGGCATGCTGGCGCCGCTGGAGCGCAAGAACGGGTGGACCGTGGCCGAGGAAGCCGGCCATGACGGACCGGACCGGATCCAACGCCTACTGAACCGCATCGACTGGGACGCGGACGCGGTGCTCGACGACGTACGCCGGTACGTCGTCGAGCACCTGGCCGATCCCGGTGGCGTGCTGATCGTGGACGACACCGGGTGTGCGCCACGAGGCGCTGAGGATCGAGTGGGAGGAGGAGCCCACCGCTGGTCATCGCAGTGACCGGTTGAAGCTGGAGACAGGCTGGACCCCAGGTCGGGGGCGAGGCCGGAAGCAGTCTCGACAACGTAGGGGCGGATCGAGACCACCAGACGGTCCGTGCCCGCAAGCGAAGACGGAATGGGTGTAAGGAAACTGAACCAGTGCTTGAAGCCCCGTGAGTCGTCAGCGGCCTGCCGAACCTGGTGGATGGGCCGCGCCGCGGTGCTGGAGAGTGCTCTATCCGGTGGCCTCTCCTCTCTCGTCGCCTCTATCCCGTGGGCGCCGGGAGGCCCGGACCAAGACTGCGATGTGCGGTCCGTGGCGATGCCGCCGGGGTAAAGCTGGGCACCGAAGCCGTTGCAGAGATCCTCAGTGAACGTGGGAAGCGACTTGGCATCGCCCTCCCCGCCCGGCAGCCGGCCGGGCGGCGGGCAGGCGCGACGCTCGCCGATGATGCCGGGTCGTGGCGGAGTCGCCGTAGTACTCCGAGGACGGGAAAGCCGTCCGCATGGGGAAGGGCGACAGCGTGATGGCAGCAGGAGTGCTGTCGGGGAGGGACGTTGTTGAACAACGACGCGCCGCCGCAAGTTTGGCCGAGCATTTTCGCGGCCGAGCGGCGGGTACTCGATCATCAACTCAAGCTGCACCGATGGGCAAGGAGCGATCCGGATCGCCGGTTCGCTGATGTATTCAACTTGATCTGCGACCGGGCCACGCTGTTGGTGGCCTGGGAGCGGGTGTCCGGCAACCAGGGTGCCAGGACAGCGGGCGTGGACGCGGTCACCCGCTACCACGTCGAGGAACGCCTGGGAGTGATTCCGTTCCTGGAGGAGCTCCGCTCCTCGCTCAGGGACGGGACGTTCCAAGCGCTGCCGGTCAAGCAGGCGGTGATCCCCAAGAAGAACGGCAAGGTCCGTTATCTGGGGATTCCGACCCTTCGCGACCGGGTCGCGCAGATGGCGCTCAAGCTGGTCCTGGAACCGATCTTCGAGGCCGATTTCTACCCGTCCAGCTACGGGTATCGGCCAGGACGTCGGGCCCAGGATGCCATCGCCGAGATCCACCATCTCACCAGCAGGCCGTCGAACTACGAATGGGTCATCGAGGGCGACATCAAGGCCTGCTTCGACAACGTCGATCACCACGTCCTGATGGACCTGGTGGCCGAGCGCATCAAGGACCGCAAGGTCCTGCGACTGGTCAGCGCATTCCTGCGGGCCGGGGTTGTCGAACTGCACGGTGGGCTCGCGGAGACCCTCACCGTGACTCCGCAGGGCGGGGTCGCCTCCCCGCTGCTGGCCAACATCTACCTCTCCGTCCTGGACCGGCACTTCGCCCGGATCTGGGACGAGGAGATGTCCCCGGCCTGGCGTCGGCAACACCGACGCCGAAGGGGACTGCCGAACTTCCGGATGGTCCGATACGCGGATGACTTCGTCGTGCTCGTGCACGGCACGAGGGAGGACGCGGAAGCGATCAAGACGGAGATCGGCATGCTGTTGGCCGACAGGCTGAAGATGACCCTCTCGGAGGAGAAGACCCACATCACCCACATAGACGACGGCTTCGTCTTCCTCGGCTTCCACATCCAGGCGAAGACCCGGGGCGACGGTCGCCGCGTCGTGCTCACCATCCCGTCCAAGCCAGCCCTGGCATCGGTGATGCACAAGATCAAGAAACTGACGGAGCGGGGCACGACCCTGCTCTCGTTGGAGGCGGTGCTGCGGACGGTCAACCCGGTCCTGCGGGGCTGGGCGGCCTACTTCCGCTACGGCGCATCGAAGAAGACGTTCTCCTACCTCGGCCACTACGCGTGGTGGAGGATGATCCTCTGGATACGTCGCAAGCACCCCCGTTTGACCTGGAAGAAGCTGCGGCGGCTGTTCTTTGGAGCCGACTGCATCACCGAGGGCGGGATCGTCCTCTACAGCCCGGCGAAGATGCGGGTCGAACGCTACCGCTATCGCGGAGCGCAGATCAGCACGCCCTACAACATCGACGAGGTCAACCCGGACGGAGCACGCTTCCGCCGGACCAGCCACGACGATGCGGCGTTCGTCGGCCAGGTCAGCGAATACCTCGCCTGATCCACCGGATCACGTGGAGAGCCGGATGCTCGGCCAACGGGCACGTCCGGTTCGGCGGGCGGGGACGGGAAAACCGACACCCGAAACGGTGCACGGCGTCCCGTCCCCGACCCAACTCCCGAAGAAGGGCGTGCGGTCGGCCGGTGTCCAGCGGCAACACTCGGGCACCGCGAGCCGTACCGAGAATTGCCAGGGGCCGCTGACGCGGGCCGGGGACCGCGTTCAGCCAGGTGGTCGGTTCTCCTGGTCGTACAAGCACTTCGCTTTGACCGAGCGTCAGGCAGGGGTTGTCATGCCGCGAGGAGGTCGACCGCTGCTGCCAGATGGCGCCGGACGACCTTGACGGACCCCAGGTCTTTGGCGGGGTCGTTGATCCAGGTTCTGGCTTGCGTGAGGAACCATTCGACCGCCCAGACCCGGTGCCAGCCCAGTGCCCACCGCTCCGGGGGCAGACCGCCGCGGCGCGCGAGCGCGTCCGGGTGGCCGCCTGCGGCGATGTAGGCGCCGATGAGTGCGTGCAGGCGGGCCGGATCAGGTGGCTGTGCTTTGGCGAGTCCTTGCCAGGCGGCGATGTCGAGGAGGCCCGGGCCGGCGAAGGAGTGAGCGAAGTCCAGCAGCCGGGGGCCGAGTGGGCCGATGTGCAGGCTGGAGGAGTGGTACTCGGAGTGGACCCAGCCAAACGGGGCGGTGTGTGCACCGGCCGCGCGCTTGTCGGCAGCACGTTCGAGGGCGTGCAGGTAGCTGGTGAGGTCGTCGGTTCCCTCCGTCCAGCGGTCGGCGGCTTGCAGCCGCTGGAGGTGGTCCAGGGCGTTGCCGGGAAGGGCTGCCAAGGCGCTCTGATCCAGCGTCGGTAGGCAGGTCGGCGGGTTGGCGGCGTGCAGGACCGCGGCGGCGGTGGCGGCCTCGCTGTCGTCGGCCTCGCGTAGCGGGTCGCCCAGGTCTTCGAGCACCATCACGAGCAGGCCGCCGCCCTGGGCCGAGCCGAGTACGCGCGGCACCGGGACACCGGCCTGTGCGGCGGATCGCAGAATCCGGTCCTCACGGGTGAACGGCTCGCGCGCGTACTTCAGAATCGCAGTGCTGCCGTCGGCGTGGGTCAGCCGTTCGACCCCGGACATCGACCAGACGCGTAGCGGAAGGCGGGCCGGCGCCGGGCCATTGGTCGAACTGGTGATCTCGCTCAGGAGGCCAGTGATCAGTGCCGGGTCCATCGGTGTGCCGATCACTCGGCAGGGTGGCGTCGGTGGTCACGCCAGGCGATAGCTGAAGCGGCCATCTGCCGTTTCCACGCGGATGCGGGTTCGTGAGCCTGGACTTCCTGCCAGTGCCGGGCGTTGGCCTCCGCGAAGGCCAGCAGCACACCGGGGTCGGCCACCTGGAATGCCGGCAGGCGTGATGCCCACTGCTCGGCCTGCTGGGGGGTGTGTCCGGCGTCGATCAGGCGGACGGCCCACACGGCGGGGTCGGCCCAGGCCGGCCCGCGGGTGGGCCAGGCCCAGTCGATCAGGTGGGCGGCATGGTCGATCAGGACGTTGTGCGGAGCCATGTCGGTGTGCAGGAGCGCGTCCCCGGCGAACAGCTCCGGGGTGTCGCTGTAGGCCTCGTACCGCTCCGTGAAGCTCAGCAGCGGGATGTCCGGGCACGGGGTGCGGGCGAGCTCGGTCAGCGCGTCCACGACCAAGGGCAGGTCGGGACTTCCGGGTGAGAAGTCGGCGACGGGGCCCTCGATCACCTCGAAGCCGAGCAGGTCCCAGCCTCCGGCCTGCACGTGCCACAGCACCCGCGGGCAGGACTTGGGCAGGTAGGGGTTCACGGCGGCCTCGCGCAGCTGCGTCTTCACCTGGCGGTGATCGACGGGGATGCCCTTGATGAACACCTCGCCCGAGGCGGTCATGGCTTTCACGGCGACGCCGGAGTTCGCCCCGGTGGACGCGTCGGTGGTGGTCAGGAAGGGGCCGGTGTGCTCCTGCACGGCGGCGCGGGTGGCTGGCGGGAGGTGGTGCCAGGCGAGGCGGGCCATCGACACTGCTGGACTCCAGGGAGGCGGCGGGTGGTGCCCCGGCCTGGGCCGGGGCACCACCGGAGGTGCTAGTACGGCTGGGAATCACTCGACGAGCAGGAGCACATGACGACCTCCAGGACGTCGTCCAGGTCGCCGACGAACATGACCTCCTCGTCCTCGAGGGGCCGCTCGGTGAGCGTAAGCGCTACGGGTACCGGCATGGGTTTACCTCCCTCCGTGCTGGCAGTAGGTGTTGAGCGGGGCCTTCGCCTCCTGGTAGAGCTTGGCCAGCGGCCGGCAGGTGAAGCAGGTGCCGGACAGCGTGCAGCCGGAGCATCCACCGGTGCGAAGCTGGAGGGAGTCGGCGACAGCGCCCAGCTGGCGCAGGCCGTCGACGCCGTCGGTCGTCAGGTCGAACTGGGGGTCGCGGCCGACCTTGCAGATCGACGCCTTCCCCCAGGGGTCGGCGTGGAAGAAGGTGTGCCCGGCGTTGCAGCCCTGGAACGGCTTGCGGGGCATGACGTAGTCGGCGGCCTGGGTGCCCATTCGCTCGCCGCCGCCCTCGATGGTCGGGCTCATCGTGGTGAAGACGTGGTGCGGGAAGCCGTACCGGTCCGCCAGCGCTTGCATCGCGGGGATCTCTCCTGCGTTGCGCTCGGAGACCACGATGTTCAGCTTCAGGGGCAGGCCAGCGTCCCGGGATGCCTCCAGACCCTTGATGAACCGGTCGAAGGCACCCCGGTTGCGGGTCATGCCGTCGTAGGAGGCTGCGGTGGCGCCGTAGACGCTGACCGCGATCAGGTAGGGGCGGTGGCGGGCGAAGAGTTCCTGGATGCGCGGCTTGTACAGCTGGCTGCCGTTGCTGGCGATCGAGACCATCAGCCCGAGCTCGTTCGCGTACTGGTAGGCGGCGGGGAAGTCGCGGTCGATCAGCGGCTCGCCGCCGGTGATCTGGAACCACAGGGCGCCGGAGTCCCGGACGACGTTCAGCATCTTGACCTTGTCGTCCCAGGCCAGGCCCTCGAAGTTCTTCAGGCCCAGGTAGCAGTGCTCGCAGTCGTAGTCGCAGCCCTTGTTGATCTCCCACGACGCACGGCCGTAGCCGAGCTCGGCGTGCTGCCGGACCAGGATCGTCCTGTCGAGCGGCCGCCCGTCCAGGGCCACGCCCCAGGCGTTGCGGGCCGCCTCCGCCAGCCATCCGGGCACCGTGCTCTGCAGCGGTACGTCCAGGAGTTCCCGGTACCGGCCCGCGCCGATCCGTAGGCCCTCGCGCCGGCCGGGCCGGACAGCCACATGGCCGTCCAGGAACGGAGAAACGATCAAGTCGTGCATGGACACTCCCTTGAACAGCGGACGGGCGAGATGACAGAGCACGCAGCGGGACGGGTGTGCGGAGGCCAGCGGCTCGGATCGCTGCACGGTGGCATCGGCACCGCCGAACGTCGGACGCCGTCTGGTCCGAGCCGGTACGCGGCTCACGGAAGGGCGGACGGAACCGGGCTGGTGCCGATGTGGATCCTCGGGCGCGCTCGGCGGATGAGCGAGGCGAGCAGCTCGGCTCTTCGGCGTCCGCGGGCTGGGATTGGCTGCTCGGCCAGAGCGTAGGTCAGCCATACGGCCTTGCCCCGAGCGGTCGGGTGGATCCCCCAGGTCGAGGCGAGGGCGTCGACCAGGAACATGCCCCGGCCGCCTTCGTCCTGCGGATCGGCCTCGCGGCGGCTGGGTGCGACGTTGGAGGCGTCCAGGACTTCGACGAAGACCTTCTGTCCGCGGGCGACCATGGCGAGGGTCAGCAGGTCGCCCTTGCCGTGGAGGACGGCGTTGGTGAGCACCGCGCTGACCAGGAGGGCGAACGTCCCAGCCACGTCCTGGTCGAACCGGTATCCCCAAGCGTGCAGTTGGTCGACGGCCCGGTGCCGGGCGGAGCCGACAGAGGCTGGAGCCGATGCCAGGAACCAGCGCGTAGTGAAGGTGGTCATGAGCCTTCCCTGTTCGTCGCCCTGAACGGTCGCCCGCCCAACAGGTAGCCAGGGCGAAGCGGGTGGATGCCGCCGCCGGGAACGGAATTCTGAAGATCGGGTCACGGTCCCGGCGGCGGCTACCACCAGTGCACCGCTGATCACGCATCAGGTCGAGGTCGGATCGGCGGACACACCACCGGACACATCCGCTCACGGGTAGTGTCCTGTTCCTTGCGGTGCGCGTTTATGAGTAGCGTGGAGATCGGAAGTCGGGGGAACCTCGTGGCCCAACATCATCTAGCCAACGAGACGTTGGTCTCCGCCCGCATCGCGCGCGGATGGCTCACCCAGGAAGACTTCGCCGAGGCGTACTACGCCAAGGCCCAGCAGATGCACGAGCAGGCCCGGATCTCGGTCCGGCAGGTCCGCCGGTGGGAGTCCGGGGTCACCACCTGGCCCAACCGCGATGCCCGCCGCGTCCTGCAGGCCCTGTTCGGCCTACCCCTGGAAGACCTCGGGTTCATCCGTCCCCCGCGCCCCACCGGCCGGCGCACGGCGGCACCCGGCGAACCAATGGAGTTGGAGGACGACGTGCGTCGCCGTACGTTCCTGGGCGGCGCCCTGGCCGCCTCGGTCCCGCTGTTCGACCTGGACACCCTAGAACACCTCACCGCCGCCGCACACGACGCCCGCCGCTACAGCGACCACGAGCTGGTCACACACCTGAGCGGCGCCCTGGACGAAGCCGCCCGCTCGGACGGCCGCACAGGCCCCCACCAAGCCCTGCCCGCCACCTTGGGCGTCCTGGCCGCGATCAACAGCACCGCCCGCGAAGCCCGCCCCGAAGTCCGCCGCAGCCTGCTGAACCTCGGCGCCCGCGCCGCGGAGCTCGCGGCCTGGCTCCACAAGGACGGCGGTGCCCCAGACCACGAAACCGCCTATTGGCACCAGCAGTCCAAGGAATGGGCGACGTTGACCGGCGACGGCGCCATGCACGCCTACGTCCTTCTACGGCAGGCCCAAGCTACCGACCGCCGCGACCCGGCCCGGATGCTCGACCTCGCCCGCGCCGCCACAGGCGGCCCTTGGACCCTGCCGCCGCGCCCGCGCGCTGAAGCCCTCCAGCAGGAAGCCCGCGCACTCGCCATGACCGGTGCCCCCATCGGGGAGATCGACCGCATCCTGGACCGTGCCCAGGACGCACTCGGCCAGGCCGCCCCGGTCACCGGACCTGCCACCTGCACCGGACCGCTCGGCGACAGCTACACCACCGAACGGCTCATGGTGCAGTCCGCCATCTGCTACCGCGAAGCTGGCCAGCCCGGACGCGCCGCCGGCCTCTTCCAGCGCCACCTGGCCACCGACACCTTCGCCCCCAGGGACCGGGCCTTCTTCACCGCACACCTCGCCGGAGCTCTGGCCGCCGTCGGCGAACCCGACGAAGCCGCAGCCGCAGCCCTCCTCGCCCTCAACCTGGCCGCCAGCGCCCGCTTCGGCCAGGCGCTGGCCGAACTGCACCGCACCGCAAGCCAGTTGAAGTCCCACCACAACCGCCCCGCCGTGCAGGAGCTCCACCAGCGCCTCGCCACGCTGGCGGCCTGAATGGGCCACTCGTTACCTCGGCAGTCAGCCGGCCACGAAGGTGCTGACCAGCTTGATGACCTCGCGCTGCCATACCTGCGTCTGGGGATCCAGGTACTGGGGATCATCGTGGACCGCGAACCCGTGCTGCGACCCCTCGATCTCCACCAGCTCAGCCCCGCCGCCGAACAGCGGCCGGCACCGGCGCGACAGCTCCACCGGCACGAAGGTGTCCGCGGTGCCGTGCACCATCAGCACCGGGGCGGAGACCGCGGCCAGCACCGCCGGCAGGTCCCACAACAGCACTTCGTTCAGCAGGGCACGGCCCAACTCGAACGGGGAGCGCTCGGTGAAGCCCTGCGAGTCCAACTCCCGCGCGGCATCGGGCGAGAGGTAGTCGCCGCTCCAGCCGGGGCGAGAGGTGGTGTACCGCTCGCGGTAGTCCAGACGGGGGTTCAGCAGTACCAGTCGGTCAACGTCCTGAGGCCGGTGGCCGGCGAGCAGCGCGCAGGCGCCACCAGAGAAGGACGCCGAGATCACGTGCACCGGGCCCGCCCAGCCCGTCTCGCTTCGGACGTGGTCGCATGCCGCGCGGACATCGTTCACCACCGAGGCGATCGTCAGCTCGGACTCCTTGCCCTCGCTCGCACCGTGCGCGCGCAGGTCGAAGCGCAGGTTCGGCACACCGCCGACTGCCAGACCGTCCGCCAGCCTGGTGAAGAAACCGCCCTCCTCACGGGTGACTCCCGAGCCGTGGACCAGCACCGCCACGCCAGAGGTCGGTCCGCCAGGTCGCGAGAGTGTTCCGTAAAGAGCTGTGCCGTCAAGGGACTTGAACGCTGTCTCGATGTCCGCCATGAGCCAAGGCTAGGTTACCGAGCCGATGGGAATCGCAGTGTCGCTCGTTTGGCTGACCGAGTCCGAGTCAGGCGCGGCGGAGCCACGCCTCTGATCACGGAACGGCAAAATCTTGCGCCCCAACTGAGACACCATCCGCCTTCGACGCCACCGCCAGGTCCACCCTGCGCACCAGGTCATTCGCTGAGACAGGAAGGTCACTGAGACATGCGAACTGTTCATAAGCCGGGCGGCATGGTCGAGGCCTGCGAGTCCCCCGAGCAGGCCGCCGCCCGCGAGCTGCGGGAGGAGCTGGCGCTGGACCTCCCGGTCGGACGGCTCCTGGTGGTGGTGGACACCGCGCCCGCGACGGCCACCGGGCACGGCCGGGCCGTCACCTGCTTCCTGTACGACGCGGCGCCGCTCACGGCCGCGCAGGCGGGCGCGCTGCGGTTCGCCGACGGGGAGATCCGCGCCGCCTCCTGGCTCGATCCGGGGGAGGCGGCGCGGCGGCTGCCCCGGCACCTGGCCGCGCGGCTGACCGCCGCGCTGCGCGCGCTGGAGGACGGCGGCATCGTCCATCTCAGGGCGGGCGTCCCCGCGCCGCCCGCGCAGGGGACGCCCGCGACGGCGGGTGGCCGCGCATCGGCGGCGGCCGCCCGGCAGGATCCGCGGGGCGGTGGCGCGCGACGGTGGCCCGACGCATGAGTCGACCCGCACCGGGGCGAAGCGCCACGGGGCGGAGCGACGACGGATGGAGCGACGGCAGGAATCGCGGTCGCGGTGAGGGTGGTGAGGGTGGGGGCGGGGTTCGGCCGCCGGGAGTCGTGCGGGCGGCCTCAGGCCTCGGGGAACTGCTCCTCCTGGTCGGCCACCCCGGCGGGTTCCAGGAACGGCGCGCGCTCCACGGGCTGCAGGTGGTGGCGGTCCGTCTGGACGGGAACGGTCGCGGAAGGCTCGGAGAAGGGCTGCCACAAGGGGCGCAAGTCGGCGGTCACGATCACCAGTCTGCCAGTCCCGGGGCCCGCCCGGTGCCCGCCCGCCCGCCGACGGCCGGGGCGGCCCCGCGCGACCGTCCCGCGGCGGGGTGCGGCGCGGGCGGATCCGGCGGTGAACCGGCCCCCGCGGCGGGGGCGGTGACGCTCCCCGCCCCGGTGGGTCCGGCCCATCCGGGGCGGGTCGGCCGGGCGGCAACCGCCCTGGTAGCGTCGGGCGGCCAGCCGAAATGATCACAGGAAAGGCAGTAGTCGTGCAGGAAGTGACGTGCCACAAGGTCGGCGAGGACCGCATCGCCCGGGCCCTCGACGACATCCGCGGACAGTCGTTCAACCGCTGGCACTCGCTCCGCTACGACTCGCTGTCCATCCGGGGCCTGAGCCGGCTGCAGGGCGAACTCCTCGACCACGTCGGCGCCCGCACCCTGACGGACCCCGCGCTGACCGGTCCGTCCGGCCGGAACGCCCTGCGGGCGGCCGCCGAGTGCGCGCTCGGGGCATTGGCGCTCGGCAGCTTCCCGAACGGCGACTTCGAGGTCTACTTCCCGCTCAACGACGAGACCCTCGACAGCGGGGACTTCGCCTTCGGCGACGCGGTGGACGACGTGTCCACGGCGCGCACCTGGCTCGACACCTTCGCGCTCTGCGTGACCACGGACCTGCTCCACCGGCCGGAGCGGGTGGTCGGCCCCCTGCTCAAGGACGACTACGCGCCCGCGATCCGCGACGGGGTGCCGTACTCGCCGCTGGAGTCGGTGTCGGACCCCGGCGACCTCGCCGCGATGGACGCGCTGTGCGGGTACCTCGCCGACATGGTCGGCACCTGGCCCGCGATGCGGGTCGCCCCGGAGCCGATCACCAAGCCCGACGCGCGGGCCCGCGCAGAGGCCGCCCGGCGGCTGGACGCGGCCGGTGCCCTCACCCCGGACCAGCGGCTGCTCCGCGTGCTCCTGGACGACGACCGGGCCGCCTTCGAGCACGCCCTGACCGAGCGTCTCCGCCTCCACCGGGACGGCGTGGGACCGGACCCGGAGCCGAGGACCCTGCTGCCGGTCGAGACCGTCGCCCTCGCCGCCCTCGCCGTCCGGGCGCACGGCTGGCAGCTGGAGACCCGCTCCGGCTACCTGCCGGAGGGCCTGCTGGCCGACCCGCAGGAGTAGCCCTGCCAGACGCGCGATACGGGCCGGCGGGAACTCCCGCGCCTTCCGCCGGTTCGCCGAGCGGCGACCGGGTAGGCGCGCGCCGACAGGAGAGGAGAACCGCGATGCCCCGAGGATCGAGCCCCAAGCGGGAGCGCCAGTACGAGCACATCAAGGAGAGCGTGCTGGAGCGCGGCGAGAGCGAGGACGTGGCGGAGGAGATCGCCGCCCGGACGGTCAACAAGGAGCGGGCCAGACACGGCGAGGCGCGGACCGCCAGCCGGAGTTCCACCCACGACATCTCCTCCGGCCGGCGGGGCGGACTGCGGTCCCACGAGGGCGCCGGGGGCCGCACCTACGACCAGCTGTACAACGAGGCCAGGCACCGCAACATCAAGGGCCGTTCGAAGATGAACAAGCGGGAGCTGGAGCACGCGCTCGGCCGCTGACTCCGCCCGCCGCACACCCCGGAACGAGACCCGCCGCACCCCGCCGCACCCCCGAAGCGAGAGGTGACCGTGATGACCAGACCGACACCCCCGGACCCGGACACCGAGCCGTTCCCGCACCCGGCCCCCGGGCCACGCCATCCGGGCGAGGAACCCGTACCCGTGCCTCCCCCCGTCCCACCGTTCCCGGACCCGGATCCGGCACCCCCGCCGCGATTCGGACCCGCCAGGGCGTGAGCCGCCCGGGTGACAGGTCTGGGCGGGCCGATCGCGGGCGGTCCGGGGTCACGCCCGGGAGGCACGGGACCGCGGAGAGCGACCGGTGGCGGCCGGCCCGACCGGACTGCCCGGGCGGCGGCCGGGCGGCGGGGTCACACTGGACGTATCCGCCGTCCCCCGGGTTTGGAGGCCTCCGTGAGTGAGCTCAAGTTCGAGCAGAAGGCCTCGCTGACCCGGCTCGAAGCGGCCGACCGGCTCACCGCGCTCGCGGACGCGCTGCGGCACGGCACCAGCGCCGAGCTGGACCTCGGCCCCGGCACACTGACCGTGCGCGTCCCCGACGAACTCCAGATCGAGATCGAGGTCGAGGTCGAGGACGGGCAGATCGAGCTTGAGGTCGAGCTCAAGTGGCGGACCGAGTAGGCCGACCCGACGGCGCCACCCCGGGCCTGCCCCGGCCCGGCTTCCGGCCGGTCGCCGCCGGGCGCGCGACCGGGAGCAGCGACGTCGTGGCACGGTGGCGGCTCCGCCCGGCGGGCGCCGCGGCGGCCGGCGGCGAACCCGACCACGTCTGGTACGCCGCGTACGGCTCGAACATGTGCGCCGAGCGGCTGGCCTGCTACCTTCGCGGCGGCCGGCCGGCGGGTGGCGCCCGGACGTACCCCGGCTGCCGCGACGGGCGGCCGCCGGAGCGGGCCGTGCCGGTGACGCTCCCCGGGCAGCTGTACTTCGCGCTGGAGTCGACGGTCTGGGGCGGTGGCACGGCCTTCTACGACCCGGACCGCCCCGGCGTGGTGCCCGCGCGCGTATCTGCTGACCACCGGGCAGTTCAGCGACATCGCCGCCCAGGAGAGGCACCGGCCGCCGGGGGCCGACCTCTCGCCGGCCACCGCCCTGCGCACCGGGCGGGACCGGCTGTGGCCCGGCCGCTACGGGACGCTGGTGTGCCCCGGCTCCCTCGACCACACCCCCGTGCTGACCCTCACCGCCTCCGGCGGCCTGGCCGACGCCGACCTGCGGGCACCCCGCGCCGCCTATCTGCGCACCATCGCCGCCGGACTGGTCCAGGCCCACGGCTGGGACCTCGGACGGATCGCCGACTACCTCGGCACCCGCCCGGGGGCCGACGCGCAGTGGACCCCCACCGCCCTCCGTCGGGCCCTGGCGGAGACCGCCGGCGACGACTGAGGACCGCACCGCGCTCCCGCCGGACCGCCGGACCGCTCCCGAACATACCGGCCGGCCACCCCGTCGCCGCGCAGGAATGACGAACGCCCCTCTGGGGAAAGGGCGTTCATGACGGCGAATGGTTCAGACCATTGACGGCCCGGGGCCACAACTCCTACGGTGGGGACCACACCGACCTGGCGCAGGCATGCCAAGAGATCGACGGCCGCCGCACCCCCACGCGCGCGCCCTGCGTCGGGCGCACACTCCATCCACCCCCACGGAGGAGCACCATGCGCAAACGTCATCTCGCCGTCGTGGCCGCGGCCGCGGTCGCGCTGCCGCTCACGCTGGCCCTGCCGGCGCAGTCGCACGGCTTCATCAACCTGCCGCCCAGCCGGGCGGCCCTGTGCGGCGCGGGCGTCGTCACCAACTGCGGCGACATCCAGTGGGAGCCCCAGAGCGTCGAGGGCCCGAAGGGCTTCCCCAGCCGCGGACCGGCCGACGGCACCATCTGCGCCGGCGCCGACCCGCGCTGGGCGCCGCTCGACGCCCCGCGCAACGGCAACTGGCCGACCACCAACGTGACGGCGGGCCAGCAGCTCACCTTCACCTGGAACATCGAGGCCCGGCACGCCACCACCACGTTCAAGTACTACCTCACCAAGCCCGGTTACGACGCGACCCAGAAGATCACCCGGGCCAACCTGGACCTGACCCCGTTCCTGACCGTCAACTACAACGGGCGCCAGCCCGCCGCCACGACCACCCACACCGGGACCCTTCCCAGCGGCCGCACCGGCCACCAGGTCGTCGTGGCGGTCTGGGAGATCGCCGACACCAACAACTCGTTCTACTCCTGCACCGACGTCAAGTTCTGACCTGACGCCAGTGCCGCACCGACGCCCGTCGGCCCCCTGCCCGGCACAGCTGTCCGAGACCCGGCCCGGTGCACTCCGCCGCACGGCGGAGTGCACCGGGGCGGGGCGACCCGGGGCGGGGCGACGGGCCGGGACCGTGTGCGCGAACCGCCCCCGACCTCGCCCCCGCCGTGCCGAACCGGCGGGCACCCGGGGTGCCGGTGGTGCCACTGGGACGGGTGCGAAGCAGCGCGGCCCGACGGTCCGAAAGGGTCGAACATCTGCGCCGTCGCACCTCTATGGCGGGCCCGAACGAATGGCTAGCATGGGCGGCCCGCACGGGAATCAGCCAAGGTGAATGGGAGGAACCACCCATGAGTGCACTGGTACTGGACATCCGCGACGCCGGCCTACTGGACATCGACGACGAGGTGATCGCGTTCGAGGACGAGTTCGACGCCGACCTCGCCCCGGCGGCCTGTCTCGACGACCCGTTCGTCACCTACGTCCCCACCCGCTTCGACTGCGCGGTGGACGCCTGACCCTCGCCGGACACCCGGCCTGCGGGCGGGCGCCGCCCGAACTGCCGTGCGCCGCAAGCCCGCAGGCCACCGCACCGGCTCGCACGCCGTACCTTCTCGCACCTGCCCGCCGACAACCCGGCGGGGTACCCGTGCGACCGGACCCCGGGACGTGGTGGACTCGTGCCGTCAGCAGCAGCACCCACCGGCGCGCGGCCGGACCCCGGCACCGCCGGGGCGCTGCGGGCCCGGATCGCCGCCCTGGTCGCGGCCGCCCCGGGATCGCGCCGCCAACTGCACGGCGCCGACGACTGGTTGTATCTGCACGACCCCGACATGCCGGCGCTCCCGCACGGCTGGAAGCTCCATGTGTCGGCCCGCCCCGACCGGTTCCCGCACCTGCTGGACGTGGTGGTCCCGATCCTGCTGCGGCGCACCTGCGACGCCAAGTTCGCCGCCGGCACCGCCGTGCTGCGCGAGCTGAACACCGGACTGCGCGACCCGGCCGCCGTGGGCAAGGCCGTCACGGTCTACCCGTGCCCGGGCGAAGAGGCCGCCCTCGCGGACGAGTTGGCGAACGCGCTGACGGGCTGGACCGGCCCCCGGGTGCCCAGTGACCGGCAGTTGCGGGCCGACGCCCCGGTCTACTACCGGTACGGCCTGTTCCGGGTCGCCGCCGAGGACTCGACGCTCGTCATGACCGGCCCGGCCGGCGAGACCTTTCCCGCCCCGGCGGCCCCCCACTATCGCCAACCACCCTGGGTGAGCGACCCGTTCGCACCGCACACCGCCCCGCGACCGACGAGCACCCGGATCGGCGACGGCGGCCGCTACCGGATCACCGCCGGCATCACCCGCGCACCGGGCGGCCATGTGTACCGGGCGGTCGACGTGGTCACCGGCCGCGAGGTGGTGGTGAAGCAGGCCCGCGCCTTCGTCGCCGAGGACGCCGCCGGCATCGACGCGCGGGGCAGGCTCCGGCACGAGCGGCGGGTCCTGACCGCACTGGCGGGCGTGGGCGGAGTACCGCGCCTGGTCGACTACGTCCGGCACGGCGAGGACGAGTACCTGGTGAGCAGCGCCTGCGGCCGGCGCGACCTGCGTCGCGACGTGCTCGAAGGCGGCCCCTACGAGGCCCGTGCCGCCGGGCCCGGCGGCACGCACGGGCCGGGCCGCGACTGGTGGTCGCTGGCGCGCGGACTGCTCCGGGCACTGGACGCGGTGCACGCGCGCGGCGTGGTGATGTGCGATCTGAAGCCGGCCAACGTGGTGCTCGACGCGGCGGGCGGGTGCGCGCTGGTCGACTTCGGCATCAGCTCCCTCGACGGCGAACGGCCGGCCGGGACGACCCGGGGGTACGGACTGCCCGGCCCGGCGACCACGACCGCCCACCCCACCGACGACTACTACGCGTTGGGGACGACGCTGCACTACGCGGCCACCGGTCTCGACCCGGTGGTGATCGACCCGGACCGGGCCACCAACCGCGACCGCACGCTGGCCTGCCTGGCCGGTGCGCTGCCCGACCCGCAGCACCCGGCGGTCTCGCTGGTCGCGGGCCTGCTCGGCTTCGACCCGGCGGAGCGAGCGGCGGCCGCGGACGCCCTGCGCCACCACGCCGCGCCGCCCGGCACGGGCCTTGCGGGCACCGTGGGCGAGCGCAGCGACCGCGCTCGGCGCGTTCCCGCGCCGCCGCGTCCGCCCCGGGTGACCGCCGGACTGCTCGGCGAGGTCGTCGACCACACCGTCACCACCTGCGTGCGGCTGGCCGGCGAGCTGGTCACCGCCGATGCGCGGAGCAGGGAGCCGCGCGCCCTGCTCTCCTTCTACGACGGCAGCGCCGGGCTCGGTCTCGAACTGCTGCAGCACGCCGACCGCCCCGACGCCCGGGCGGCCGCCGCCGCGCTGGCCCGGTGGACGGCGGCACACTCCGCGATCGACCGGCTCGGCCCCGGCCTGTACGAGGGCCGCACCGGGGTCGACCTCTTCCTCGCCCGGGCGGCCGACATGCTGGGCACCGAGGAGCCGCTCGGCACCGATCCCGGTCCGGGTGACGTCCGCTCCACGGACCAGATCTCCGGCGCGGCCGGCCTCGGAACCGGCCGGCTGCTGCTGGCCGGGCGAGCGCGCGCCGCGGGTCGCGAAGCCGAGGCCGAGCAGCACCTCGCGACGGCCCGGGCCTGCGCCCGGCTGCTCACCGACGGCCGGGCCGACGGGCCCCGGGAGACGCCGAACCCGGGTACCGCCGCACTCGAAGAGGGCTTCGCGCACGGCCGCGCCGGAGTCGCCCACTTCCTCCTCGGCCTGTCCGCCGCGTCCGGCACGACTGCCACAACCACCCTTCCGGCCAGCCACCTTGACCTCGCCCAGAGCGCCCACAGCACCGAAGACGTCGAGGCTGCCGCCGCGGCGCGCCGTCTGGTGGACGCGCTCGCCGAGGACGTCCCCCGGCTCGTGGTGGCCGCCGGCCGGCCCGGGGCCACCCGCCGGTACGGGTCCTGGTGCCGGGGTCTGGCCGGCATCGGCACGACGCTCGTCCAGGCGGGCCGGTACTACGGCGCGGACGAGTTCCTCACCCGGGCCGCCGACGCCGCCCGGGCCTGTCGCGAGTCGGCCCCGAGGACGGCACCCGTCGTCCAGTGCTGCGGGCTCGCGGGCGCCGGGGAGTTGCTGATCGACCTGGCGCTGGCCACCGGGGACGAGCGGCACTGGGAGGCCGCCGAGGAGATCGCCGGGCTGGTCCTGGCCCGCAGCGGCGGCCGCGCGGGCCGACCGGTGTTCCCGGCCACCGGTCCCACCGTCGAGTCCGCCGCCTGGGCGGTCGGCACCAGCGGTGTGCTCTCCTTCCTGCGCCGGCTCCACCGCCGGGGCGGCCCCCGGCTCGGCATGCTGCTCCAGCCCTGAACTCCCGGGCGCCGTAGGGGCGACAGGGCCTGTGCCGGTCCCGGTCCGGACCGCTCCTTCAGTACTCGGCACCAGCCCCGCCACCGGCCCGCCGGGGCACCCCGGAACCCCCCTCGGGTTGGACCCGTACCCACCCCGCCGGAGCTCCGCCCGCCGTCCGCAACCCTTGCGCGCACCACGCCGTGCAACAGTCACGGCCGGCTGTTACCCAGCCGATGGACAGCCGTGACACGACCTCCCGGGGACCGCGACAAGGCCCTCCTACTGTCGGTCGGGACGCGCCGACCGCACGGTGGGCGCACCGCGACAAGGAGAGACGCCCGTATGTCGAAGCACCGCTCCACCCGCACCACCAACTCGACCGCCCGTCGGGCCCTGGCGGGCTGCACGATCGCGGGGGCGGCCCTGTTCGCCACCGTCTCCGGCGGCCAGGCCTGGGCCGACGGGGTCCGGACCCCGTCCCCGACCGCCCCGGCCGTCGACCACCCCGACCAGCCGGCCGCGGCGCCCTCGGCACCCGCCGCCAAGCCCGGCCAGCCCGCGCGTCCCGCCCCGGCCGTCTCCCAGCCGGCGGCCGCCAACGGTGCCCAGCCCGCCCCGGCCGCGCCGTCCGCCAAGGGCGCCCAGCCCGCCCCGGCCGCCCCCGCCGCGCCGACCGTCACCCCCAGCGGCGCGGCGCAGCCCAGCCGCGGCCCCGTCCCGCAGGACAACTCCCGCGCCGACCAGCCGCAGGTCAAGTCGGTGCCTCAGGGCGCCGCCCAGGCCGGCGACGGCAGCGGGGCCCTCGACGACGCCGGCACCAAGCTCGTCGGCGGCAGCGCCGCGGCCGCCGTCGGGGCGGGCGCGCTGGGCTTCGCCCTGCTGCGCCGCCGGGCCGGTGCGCGCGGCTGACGACGGTTCCGGGCACTCCGACGGCTCCGCGGCGGCAGCCGCTCCCGACGGGTCCCCCGTCGCCCGGCGCCCGCTCACGGCCCAGCGCGGCCGCGGGGCGGGGGCCGGCCCGTCCGCGGCGGGCCGCCCGCCCCCCACCCCGGGC